>NZ_CP026384.1:0-36870 GCF_002935055.1 Serratia sp. SSNIH1 | reverse complement strand
GTCGATTTGCTGGTACTGCCGACAGGGTTTAGCGTGGACGATCTACGAACGACCGTTACGACCGTAAACGCGCTGCGTAACAAAGGACATTCGACAGATAAAATGGCGGTGGTGTTTGCGGGGGTAAGTGAAAGTGAGAGTGAATATCGTGCGGCGCTGGAATACCTGCAACCCTGCGGCGTTCCCGTCATTCCGGGCGCTATTCCTTTTCTGACATCGTTCAGCCAGGCGCAGGATAAAGGGCTTGCTCTTACGGAGTCGCCTTTCCCTGGCCCACGGCAGAAAGCTGATGATGTTGTGCAGGGTGTGATCGACCGACTGACAACGCTTACGCAGTAGTATATAATAATATAATTATATTTATCTATGAGGTCATATTATGGCGAACGTCCCAGCAAAACCGCGCAATACCAAAGGTGAGCCGCCAAGTCAGGCGGATACGGAACACGGCTTTAATCCTACCCGGAAAAGTGCTGATGGCCGTAAGGCACAGCTTAACTTATACATTGATATGGAGCTGAAACGTGAGTTCCGCTCCATTGCTGCGGCCAACGATATGAAACATGGGGAGCTCTTCGAGGCGTACCAGGAATTCTGGAAAAAACATCATTAAGTCACCCGGTATCCCGGCCACTGGCCGGGTGATACCATCACTGAACGTAGCTCTGCCACTTATCCAGTATTCTTTTTTCCAGATCGACGTACAATCCGCCTCTGACCAGGAAACCGACCAGGGCAATAGCTATCAATGCAACGATGGCTTGAGCGCATCCCTCAGTAAACGATTCCGGCAGGTTTTGGCCGTAATACTGCATCATGAGGCCGAATCCAAAATACGTGATAAAAGTGAGTACAAAACCAATCGTTCCGATTCTGGCGATCCATTCTGCCACTTTGAATGACCAGTATTTCAACGGCATTTCCCGTTTAATGTCACGAATAACCATAGTGTCTATCTTATGGGTCAGTGACTGAAATTTAGCGAATATCATAAGTCCCTCGTCCGTCTAAAAATTAACCTTACCATATCAGAATTATATAAAAATATAATCCTATTTATTCTGTTTGCGCCACTTCCACGGCTCCACTGGATCAGGTGACGACCACAGCCCGATTCTATGGCGTCTGGCTTCTTCTTCAAGGCGTAGCATTGTTTCGTCACTGGCACGGCCATGATAGCGGTAAGCCCACGCCATACCCGCTTTAACCTGCTCTGCGTTGATATCGATACCGTCAATCATCAATGTTCCCAGCCAGCGGCCATAACGATCTGTATTGTTGGCTATGACCTCCGTCTGTTTCTGGACGGCCAGCTTTAACAAGTTTTGCTTCGAGCGCTGGCCGAACGGTTGCCCCGATTCCGGGGCATCGATACCGCTAAGGCGAACTTTCTTCATTTTGCCATCGGCGAGTACCTGGACAGTATCACCATCGACGACCCGAACAACACGGCCAGAAAAATCAGCTAGGCAAAGGGCGGGGAAAAGCAGGGGCAGAAACACAAGCAAACGAGATCGGCATTTCATTTGTCACACCTTATAAAAATAGATTTATATAAATAATCACTGGCCGCCGCTGGCGGCTGCTTGCTCCAGTTCATCAATGGTGCGGAAAAGAAACATTTCGCGGTTTTTCGCGTCGAACGGCACCGGAACGTTGTTCCTCATTACCGTTTTGATGGAGTCAAACAGCCGGATTAACGATGTTTTGGTTTTGTCATCCGGCATGACATACATCGCGTAGTGCCAGCGTCCGGCATCGCTGGCCGCCAGATGGCTGTTAATGATGTTGATATAGCGTGCGCGGGTTTTCATTGAGCGCTCAGTTTCGACGGCGACGATTGCGCCGCTATCTAACGTGATAATCCCGTCAGGACGATGGCGAACGCCAGGATAACGCGCAATAAACTCCCCCCGATCACCATTAAGCCAGCCTTGCCCGCCTTTCTCTTCCAGTGCAATTCTGACCCGATGATTCAGGAGCCGGTGTTCCAGTGTCCAGTATTTGAGTTTCCCCGGCTCAAAATAACCGGGGAATACTTTATCATCGGGTTTAACCACCATCGCCAGTCCTTGCATGGTGATCCCCCATAGTGATTTTTTTCCGGCTATTACCGGGTATTCATGTTTTATCAGAAACCCCAATGCAACCGCCTTATTCAGTAGCGCATACGTTGGACGGTGACTTTTACCCTTGAACCCAACAACTTTTTTCAGCGTTTTAAAATCGGAGTATGTTTCTTCTTTAAGGAATGTCAGCAATGCAAGCATTTTTCTGTTTGCGGCTTCTTTCCTTTCTGCAACGTTATGAATAAGCATTTCAGCCCTCACAGATTGATTGATGGCTTATGTTCCTGGCTTTCATTTTTTTCCAGTGTGGCTTGTTTATACTCAAATGAAAGAAGTTCGATGTTTTCTTTTTTGACCTGAACCTGAAACATCTTTGTAGCTCTTGGTAGTTCGGTTGACGTAAATACAAAACCAACTTTTTCAGGGAGATTTAAAAACATATTACTGTCAACGTAGTAACTTTCTGCCTGTCTTATCATTCGGTCTGTATCCACTTTTTCCGTTAATGACAAATCAGTCCGTACTTTCCTCATTTCATCATCGACCAGGATAGAGCCTGTCATTTTTGCCGCCCACTCTGCTGTTTCGGGGTTTTGGATTTTGTAAATTAATTTGAATTTGGCGTTTTCAATGATAGCGCCAATAACTGAATCGCCATTTAAATCAGACGGGCAGTCACGCAGATCGTCTATCGCCTGAAAAGCCATGAATATATGCACGCCTTTATCTCGTGCCGTTCCAAGTCCTTCAAGAGCAGGGCGAGAAAGATGATATTTCAACTCGTCGAGGAAAATAGCAACGGTACGCGGGGTGCTGTTTATTCTGTCCCTGGTCTCTGCTATTTGTATCAACCGAGTCAGAATCATTCTTTGTGCGGAAATTATCTTTTGATTGCGCGTTGAACCAATAATGTAGCAACAACCACCTTCATCAAAAACCTCTTTTAAAGAAAATCCTTTGGTGGCATTGATTGAGTTAACTAAAGCAATTTCTTCCAGCTCACCACAAAATGCGGGAACATCTTCACGTAATGACTGAACAAAGTCAGTGTTAAATAAATCACGAAGCGTCATTCCTTTTTCATAAATTGCAGATGTATTTCTGGCTGCGCGACGGTCAGATATACGATAAAAATCTGAAGCCTCCCCTTTCTTAGCCAGACTAAAGCCAGCGTTAAATAATTCCTCCAGTTGTTCATGAGAGATATCAGCCAGTAAATCAAGCTGGAAATTTAGCTTGTTTAAATTTATGAGTGTGAATTTCTTGCCTGCTTTTTTACATGCTTCCCTAAGTACATGTGGTGCCCATTCATCATCTTTTGGATCTTCTACAAAAACAGCCTCACCTAAAAGAATAGCCTGATAAAGTAGAATGGTCGCAGTTACGCCTTTCCCGGAACCTGTTGTACCGATAATTGCTGCGTGTTGGGTTTTAAATTCTTTTATGGTTATGTATTGCGGTTGGTCATCTTTGTTTAAGCCAATAAAAACACCTTTCTTTAAATCAATGTAATCGAGTGGATTGTATTCTATGCTGTCGGGTAATAGCTCTTTTACTTTGCGTACATCCGTTCTGGTATTTCTCTCCAGCTTGCTTTTCTTAATCATTCGATGTTTTAGATTGTCAATTTCTCCTGCTAAAAGTCGTCGGGCTGCAATATGAAATATTAATCCTGCCACCGTAAATATTATGGTCATAATCCATAGCGGAACTCTAAACAGTATGTTGTTGTCGAGTGACTTAAAAAAGTAGCTCAACCCCTGAATAGTTAGCGGTGATATGGTGCCGAATATAAAAAAGAAAATTGACACACACGCCACCGACTTTAACCAGAACGGGGCGTTCTGTCTTTCCTCGCGGGGAAGGTGGAATATAAAAGGTAATGTAAGACCTGCGAGCAGGGATAATATTACAGGGCTGTTTTGCAGCCATAAAAGAAAAAAGGAAAATGCATCGGCAAAGGCATTCAGCCTTTGCATCAGGTGGGAACCCATATCTATTTTCTCCATACGAAAACTGACGTGTTGGGCGCAAAAGATGGGAGCAGCTTATGGGAGCGTAACCACGCTCCCATGCGATGCTCCCATAATATGCTCCGATGAACAGGCAAAAGGCGCTGATCGCCAGTGGCGATCAAGCCCGTTATCCGTGCTTTCAGAGGACAGCCGACCAGTGGTCGGCTGTCCTCTGAAACGCCCGAATCACGGGCAACGGCGTGTGCCATTACGTTCGGGCTGGACGCCCTCACTGCATGACACATGGGGGTAATGTCCCGGCTGGACGCCGAGCCAAAACCCCCAGGGTCAAAGGCGGCACACCGTCTTGCGCTACGCGCGACCAACCCCTTTAAGACGCTGCGTTTAGCCTATTTTTCCTCGCAAGCTCGAAAAAATCGGAACGCTGCTTTAAAGGGGTTGGTCGCGCCTAATCGGTAATATCCCCCGCTGGGGCGGGTTATATTACCTGGCTGCGACGGTGTGCGGGGCAAGCCCCCCACAAAAACCGGCACGTGGGCGTGCCTTTTTGCTCGCTGGGGCGGCAAAATTTTTGCGGCTCCCCCCGGCCTGCTCAATTCGCTGTGGGCGAATGTTCGCAGGTGGGCGCGGTTCCTGAAAATTAGCAATTTCTCCGAAATTGAATTTTCTTTCCGCGTACCACTTCATTATTTTTCGTCTTAACAATTTCTTCGAAATTGAAGCCAAAAATAATGAAGCCTTAAAATCCCGTCGCCTGTTAGTCTGTGTATTGTACAATACACTTTTGTTTTGTGTGATTACATCTGCTCGCGGTATATTTCAGCCCTGCACTCCCTTTCAGCTTCCAGCGCTTCACTGTAGGACGCATCATCAATTTTTGTGCCTTTGCTTTCGGCATAGCGTCTTAATTTGTTTGCGTCAACCTCATTAAGTTCTGAAAGATGATCGCGCAAAAGACCGATAAAACAGCTTTCGTATATTTCGTAATACAGCCCACAACCTCTTTGGGCTTCTTTTGATAACGTGTCATATACTAGGGCTACAGATATTCTGTCCTGATTTTTTGAGTGTATATTCTTAATGAATAAATCTTCGTTTATCATTTCGAACCTCTCATATCAAAATGGATATGTCAGTTATCCTTTCACTCTGCCAAATTTTGAAAGGATTTTTCTTATTGATTCAGGGTCTGCGGCTTTGCACTCCCCTAAAAATTCTTTTCGCATATCGAATGTTTTACCCGGATTAAAACGATGGTGTTTTTTAAATGCGTTGATTTTAAAAAATGCGCGTTCTGCTGAACTGCATTCACTCCCACCACTATTACCTGTAGCTTTTCCGTACATGCAAAGAACAACTTCGCACGGGTCAGCGGCAAAGGAATAAATCGGCGTTCCTGCGGTCAGGCATAATACAGCCGCCGCGATAACGGTTTTTTTCATGATAAATCCTTATTAGATTGTGTTGCTTAAATGGATTGGCGAGAGAAATAAATAGTGGTTTCTCTGCACGTCAGGCAATTAAAGACAGGGTGGTATTCAATAACGCCTTTTGCACCATTCTGGCGAAGCCAGTTTTTGGCATTAAAGAAATCAGTGCCAGATTGTGCAGTGACGACAATTCGTGTTGAATGGGCGATTGCGTAAAATACTGCTGGAGTCCATATTGTATCGTAGAAACTTTGTGCGCTGATTGATGATGTCCATTTACCGTTAACTGTCGGGGAAGGAACTATAACGTTATTGTCACTCCATTGCGGTAAACTGGTATTTAATGGGGCAGCGGCTTTATCCCACTCAACAGGAACGGGAGGCGGCGGCGATGAACATCCGGTAACTATTGCTGCCAACATGATTACTTTAATTTGCTTTATCATGCTTTCATTTCCTCAAAATACTGGTTTCGATGAATTGGACGGAAATAGATGTCATTCATACGGCGAATATTTCCGTCTAAATCAATGCTCACAATCACGTCCAGGCTATCCAGAACCTTACGTAACATAAATGTATAGGGGAGCTGGGCGCACTGTGGATTTTCATAGCAACGGGTAATAAACCCATCAATAGCTTCTTTCGCTGATCCTGCATGAATGGAGGTCATACTCCCTTCATGGCCGGAACCTGTTATTTTAAGGAAGTCCCAGGCTTCCGCACCGCGAACCTCTGTTAATAAAATGCGGTCAGGGTTCATACGGTAATTCCAGCGTAAAAGGCTCGCCGGGGTAACGATAGAACCTTTTTCATCTGATGATTCTGACGGATAAAAAAGATGGACGTAGTTTTTATGGATAAAGAACGTGATTTCCGGGTTGTCCTCAATGGTTGATATCCGAAGATGTACAGGAATATACCCTATCAACATTTTCATATAGGTGGTTTTCCCGGTACTTGTTTCCCCGGCGACCGCGAGAGTTTTACCGTACTCGACGCATTTCTCCATAAACAGAGGAATATTTTTTGTATTGTACAATGCAATTAATTCCTCGTCGTGCGTCTCCGTTTTTTCCTCGCCTGTTACCCGGTTATAAAATCCCGCATCGATATATGACTGATGCGGGATTTGTACCTTCGATGGCTTACGGATGGTGATAGACACCGTATCGCGCTCACAGGCCGGGGGAACAATCACCTGGCACCGTTCGCCAGATTCCAGCGTGGCTGACAGCCCCGGCTTAATATCTTCGATATTGTCGCCGTGGTGCTTTGCCAGGCACCGGGCAAAGTTGTAGCAATCCTCATAGCTCAAAGGAACGGCGTGCTGTTCCCACACGCCGTTGATTTTTGTGTACAGTTCGCCTGGACGGTTGACGGCGATTTCCGTCAGGCCGGGAAGCTCCAGAAAGTCGCCAAAGAAACGCTGTTTATAGCGGTCGAGGGAAATATTCTTAGCGGTCATTTTTCAACCTCAGTGTATAGATGTTGGAAAAATCAATATCCTCGCCTGTGATCAGGTTGATGATCTCGCCGTGGTTCTTATGGAGCGTTGGGGGAATATTGATGCTGTTCTCCAGCGTGGTACGCGCCATATCTGCCATAGCCTGGCGACTGTTTTCCGTATAGTCCGTATTGCGGTCTTTTTTACCCGCGCTGTTGGATGCCCATGCGCCAATATCGGGGATCATGCCGACCATTAACGCGCCGCCGAACCGTTCCCAGAAGTGCGAATCTATCCAGCCATCAACGCCAGCCTCGCCCAGCTCGCCCGCCGCGCTGGTATCAACCAACGGGATATCGAGATATGGCGGCTGGCGGGTGCGTAGCTTCGTCGCAATGATGAATGCCCGCCCTTGCCCGTGCTTCATACCTTCTTCCGCTATGGCGCGGTAAAGTAATGATGCGGTGGTGCCTTTCTCTATCAGCTTCGTGTTGCCGCTGGCGCTCCAGATGTCAGTAGTGACCGTGCAGCGAAGTTTCCCCGCCCGGTCAGATACAAAGCGGCGATCCAGTGAGCAGGGGATCGAGGTATTTTCCGGGATGTACAGGTCAGGGTTATAGGGTATGCGGCGCACTGGTGCGGGGCTTTGTCCCGGCGACGGTGCGGCGGTATTTGTGGCCGCGCTGCTGTCCTGTTGTCCGGTGGTCGTTGCCGATGTCAGCGTCATTTCCTGCTGCCGGGTTTTTACCTGGTTCTGTGTGGTGGCTGAACTATCACGGCGAATAAGGAAGCTGGCTTTGTTGAGTTCTGGCGGGGCGGCCGGAGCCGCCTGCCCTGTTCCCCCCGTGCTGCTCTGGCCGTTATCCTGTCGCTCTGGCTCTTCTTCGGCTGTATCGGTGGACATACCGAGATCGTTACGCTGCCGGTAATCGGTTTTGTTCGTCTGCGGGGCTGTGTCCTGTTTCTTCTCTTCCGTAGGCTGCCACAGGATATTGCGATAAACCCAGTTACCACCCCATGCCAGGAAGATAAGCGCGACCGCGACAATGGCAAGAAAGGCGGTTGCTTTGCCCCGTTTGCGCTTTTTCAGCTTGTTAACGGCGGGTTGTACCGGGTCTTTCTCTTCGTCGTCCTGCGCATTGAGAAGCTCGGCCTCCCTTTTAGCGCGGGCTTCCCGCTCAAGCGTGGCAATATCATCCTCAGCGTGTGCCGGGGATGCCTGCGCTTCATCCGGCACAGGCACTTTGTTTTCGTCGTTCATATGCACGTTTCCTGATTTTATAAAAATATAAAACTATTTTTATAGGTTAATTGGATTCCGGTTTTTCCACTCTTTCCACCTGCCGGGATACGGTGGAACCATCGGCGGCGTGTACCTTGCCAAATCCGCTATTTTCCAGACCCAAAACGGCATTACCGGAACGCAGTACCAGGCGTGGCGTCACCTCCTGAATCACCAGTACGGTGAAGTCGCCTTTCTTCTGGATACTGCTGTTAACCACATGCTCTTTGCCGTTCAGCTCTTTGGTGACGGAAGGAATGGACTTAGACGGGGAGAAGCCCACGAACGTGAAGCGGCCATCGTCGTAAGCAAAATCGGGAACAATGTTGAAACTGCCTTTGCCCGGATATTGGGTGTAACTCCAGTTGCGGGGCGTCTGCGCCGAGTTCAGCGCTTTCTGGACGCTGGCCTGTTGCTGTTTCTGCTCCCACTCGCGCTGTCTGGCCGTCGCCTCCCGGCTCGCTTTGTCCCGTTCTTCGCCCGGATAGCGATAGCTCACCTGGAAAGCGGGTTGCTGTGCCGATTTATCATCGATGACGTTCAGCTCGACGTTGTACAGGCGCTTACTGGTGACAACCAGCATATTGGTATGCCAGTCCCGGCTGTTCGGGGGGATCACGACCTGCGTTGTGTTGCCATCCTCTCCGGGCGCTCCCTGCGTGAGCGCGACCGGGCGAACGTTGACCCGGTTTGCATCCGGCGTGGCTTCCCACGCCTCATCAAAGCCAGGTTTGGCGCTTATGACCGCCTCATCGTTATCAAAGACCAGCGTTGTCATAAAGCCGGGTTTGGTGTTAATGACGGTGACATTCTGCGGGTTATAGATAACCTGCTGCACGCGGGAGTCATAGCGGCTTGCCTGCGGTATGGCCGCACCCCATGCCGCGCCGCACATCATCAGTGCCAGTGCGGTAAACGTTAACTTTTTCATCATTCACCTCCCCGGATTTCGCGGTCGGTCTGCCAACTGGTGACGGTAAAGCCGAAGTAGTTGATCTCGCGTTCCGCATCGCTCATTTCCTTGTCAGGGTCAGAATGGAACGTGAACCGGGCATCCCAATATTCGTTGCGGGTGCTGTTATCAGCCAGACGGCGGATAATCTTCTTGTAGCGGATGGTGGCGACCCTATCAGGGGCTGTCGCATCTGTGATCTGGTTGGACAGGATCTCCACTTTCACGGTGTGCGCCCCGTTCTTATAAACCTTGTCCGGGGCGTTTTTTCCGGCGTAAAGCGCCAGATAGTCATCGTTTACCTGGGGAGCGTTGTAGATCTGTACCGTCTCGTAGTCGTCCTGCAAAGAGGGATAGACATACCGCTCACGCACGTTGACGTAGTTTGCGGCCATCGATTTCTGGTAAGCCTCCATTGCGGTGATGCTGGTTTTTGATGCACGGGTAATGTGTTCCAGTCTCCCGGTATGGTTGTCCACAGAAACCAGTTCCACGTCTGTTCTTTTGAGGGGCAACATTACGACCACGGCGACGAGCGCCAGTACCGCAATCAGCAGACCCACGCCGCCAACAACAAAACCGGCTTTTGTGGCGCGTTTATCCCGCTCAATCATTTGCTGCTCAAAGGTGCGGGATTCAGCAATTAATTTGTGTTCACTCATGACTGTTTAACTCCGCCATAATTTGGGGGGTGTTTACGGGTTCTCCCTTACCGCTAAAGGCAGAGGGAGGCGTGTTCTGGGCGCAGCCAGAAAGCGCGCACAGCAAAGCCAGCGCAATCAAGCGTTTCATCAAAGATTTCCTCAACTGAATTAGAAATATGAAAATATAATTATATTTTCATAGGTTGATATTTCGGGGGGATGGACTGGAGACGTCTGGCCTAGCTGTTGAACTTCTTAACCGCGGAATCTCTCGACTGTGCCAGCCTCCGCGCTTCGTTCCGGGCTATCATCTGCTCAATCGCGTACTTCCGCGCTTTAGATGCGTTATAGCCTAACTCACCTCCGGGTTTGCCGGGCTTACCTGCATTCGCATCCTTCCAGCCCTGAATGTTGTCCTGGGCGGAACGTTTGGTTTCTTTAACTGCTCCCCCGGCCAGCTTCCCGGCACCAAAAGCAGCAGCACCGATACCTACAGCGGCCAGCCCCTGCATGGATACGGTAGCACTCGCCCCGGCCAGTGCAGCAGCTACTTTAGCGGAGATATACACCAGTATTGCGGCGCAGAAACCAGCAAGACAGACTTGTGCCCCTAATTCTACGATATTTGCCTTACCCGCTTGTGCGGTGGCTTCTGCCATTCTCGACGTTAAAAAATTTATAACAATACGTAGAGATAAAGCCGAAAATAGTATCGTTAATATCGCCGCAAAAATGTTTTGTAGCCAGTTGTTGAACATCGGACGCAGAAAACCATACATCAGGCAAAATATGAAAATGGGGGCTGTAATGCTCAGTAATAGAATCATTACTTCAGCTATCATTGAAACAAAAGCTGTAATAAGCATTAAAATAAATATGCCAAGCCAGACATAAAATTGAGCTGTCCACCCCTCATCCTTCACATAAGTGGAATTATCCATGTCATGTAGAGTTTTCCCTAATACTCTTGCGCTTTTCCATAAACTATCTAACATTTGCCAGATGTTTTCTCCTCCAGAAAATCCCTCCTTTAACCCATTAACAGCGTCGATAACGCCATCGAGATAACCACCCAAATTAGCCACAAAGGACAGGATGATAGCCATCCGCATGATGTCCCACATCGTGTCTTCCATAGGCGTAGATAGTTTACCAGCCAGCGTCTGATATCCTCGCCACATGATGTAGATGGTGACTGACGCTGCTGCCAGTCCCATCATCATAGAAGAATAAGACATCATTAGTCCGCTGGTAGCGTTGGTTATTCCACCAATTAAATTTTTCTCTACTGACGAAAAAATACCAGCCATGAGTAAATCCTCTAATTAAAGTCTACTTCTGGAGCATTTAGCTGCTGTATTTGCCAGTGAGCTTCATTAGCGTTTTTACAATTTTCTGATGCACTCCCTGTTTTCTGGCATTTATCATAAACAACTTTCAATTCATCTGGATGGTCACGATACCACTTTGTCGTTTTGGCTTCTTCTTTGCACCCAGCCAGAGACACGATACTTGATATGATTGTAAGTAATATGATCTTTTTCATATGTAACCCTATTAATTAAAGTTTATATCTGGAGCATTTAATTGTTGTTGATTCCACTGCTTAACACGCTCCGCTTCAAGCGCATTTTCGCGCTTATCTGCTGCTTTCACACTCATTTCCCATTGGGTAGTAAGCGTGTTCAGCATGACAGATTTTAGCTGAATACTGTTTGCAAGGTCTTGAGATTCTTTCGAATCTTTGGCTAATGCTACTCTGTTGGAGAGGCTGTTGATTTCCCCCAGGGTCTGGCTTACCTGGTTCTGGATCTCGTCAGTTTGTTCTAGCTGGATTGCTTTATTGATAACCTGCTGTTTGCACACGTTGGCATAACTCCCCGATTGTTCGGTGTTGCAGGTATCGAATATTTTGTACTTCTCGTACAGCGCGTCGAACTGCCCGGAGGAGCCGCCGGAGAGAAGCAAATCATTCAGTGCCTGTCCGGGCTTGCGTAGCTTTTCGAGGTCGGCTTTCAGGCTCTTGGCCTGGTCAACAAAGCTGGCAATATCACGAACACCTGTGGCCGTCGCCAGTTGGTCTTTGTATGCCTGTATCTGGCTCTGGTAATGCTTCGCTGTGTCCATCCAGCGCTGTGCTTCTTTCAGCCATTCAGCCTCACGCAGCGGGTCAGCATCAACCAGCACGGGAATCCCCGCATGAGCCAGTGGGCTTGCAATGACGCAAGCCAGAATAAAGGTACGAAAGCGAGTTTTCATCGTATATCTCCTTTGGGTCAGAGCGCTTTAGCCAGGTAGGTATCGAGCCATTCATGAGGCTGCATTCCTTCCCGGTAAATCGATTCGAATATTTCGAGGTTGGGCGCATCGCCACTCATCACTTTGGTGTATCTGCCGATACCCGACAGGTCGAGCGTGACACGAGCGGCAAAACGCTTGGTATCGCCGCGCTTGAACTGATTTTTCACCACAACATACTGGCGGGCTTGCGGGTCAAGTCCTTTCACCACGTCGAACACTTCCGGTTCAAACTTCATACCGTCAACATAGTGTGCGCGGTCGGCGTTGGGGTTCGCCGCCAGAATCTGTGTCCCGCACTGCTCAATCACTGCCGGGGCGATATCATCCTTGATGATCTCAGCCGGGGATTGAGTGCCGACGACCAGCATTCCGTTCAACTTACGGATGGTTTTCAGCTTGTTATAAGCAAAGTCCTTAAACACCGGGTCGCGTAACCACTTCCAGAATTCATCCATGAAAATGACCAGGCGTCGCCCGTCAAGCAGGCTGGTAATGCGGTACAGCAGATAAAACGAGATTGGCGCACATACGCTTGCGTCGTCCAGGAACTCCGTTCCGTCGATGCCGAAGTTATCGCAGTTGCTGATATCGAACGTGTCAGACTCGTTATCAAACACCCAGCCGAACTCACCGCCCTGCGCCCACTGTGACAACCGAATGCTAAGGCCGTTTTCCTGGGCTTCTTTCGTAGCCGGCTCAGGCAAATTTTCCAGCATTCGGGTAATGCCGTAGACGCGATATTGCGGCTCGTCATTCATCACAGCATTGACCGCATCACTCAGACGGCGTTCATCGCGTGGGGAGATCGTCGAGCCGTTGCGGGTACAAAGGATTTTCATCAGTTGCTTGATGAAATTGATATTGCGTTTGGTTGCTGGCAACGAGAACGGGTTCCACCCTGTAGACTCACCACTGATAACCCGATAGTAACGGCCACCCAGCGCCCGGATGTTCATCTCTGCGCCCCGGTCTTTATCGAGGTAAACGGTTGTCAGCCGTTTGGTTTTGGCATCCGGGGAGAAGCTATCCTCGCGCCCGTATTTCTGCTGCATGATCTCAAAGAACGTCATCAACATAGTTTTACCCGAACCGTTCGTACCGAGGATGCAGGTACTGGCCGGGTTCTTCTCGTTGAATTCGTCCTTATCTGCCAGTGTGTTATGCAGGTTGATATAGTAGCCATCGCCTGACGGGGTGCGCAGTAAAGCCATCGCATCCCCCCAGGGGGCTTTATCGCGCTTGCCCGGATAGAAATTATGGAGCGCGGCCAGCTCCACAAAGTTCTGGCTACTCAGCTCCCCTTTACGTGGCCTCAGGTTGTAGTTGCCTGGCAGTTGCGCCATATACGCCGCTGAAAGCGATATTTCTGCCGGAACAGGCGTTATCCCGATGTTGTTTAGCGCGTTACTGATTTCGTTCGTATCAGCAACCAGGCTTTCCAGCGACGGGGAATACACCATGATGGAAAAATGGTGCTTTCCGTAAGCGATTTTCCCCGATGTCAGCAGGTCAAGCGCCACATCCAGATCCAGCCGCTGGGAAACAGCATCGTCGTCGGCACTCATCAAAAGGCGACGGGTACGCTTAATGGCTTTCTTCGCTTCCTCGCGTGACATGCAGGTATAGGACTGCGTGATCACGTAATCGCAGGGGGCGTAAAGAAGGGAGTCCATCATCCCCGTGGCGGTCTCTTCGGAGAACTCTTTAACCTCCATCCCCCGGAAATATTGCGTACCGTTGGCGTGGTTTATCTGCCCGGATTCAGCCGAAAAGAACAACGCCGCCGCTCCCATCACGTCATAGGCCGGGGTGCGGGTGACGCGCACCTTTCGCCACTGGTGCGTTAACAGATATTCATAGAAAGCCAGTTGCGACGAAAACACCGCGTTTTCTTCGGTAAACGTACCGAGAGGCCGCGCACCATAGCGCGACAGCGCGGTATCGAGCGTGCTTTTTATTTCCAGCATTTCCAGCAAAGCACCGTCTAGCTCCTTTAGTTTCTGGCTGTCTTTCATCCGTTTGCGTTCTGCTTTTTCAAGGCTGACAAACGGGCGATAGCAGACCGTCAGGAACAGGCGGTTGCGCCGGAACAGACCGACAGAAGCGTAGTAAAGACGGCTAACTTCATCTGCATACGGGTTGCCGGAATCTTTATGAAGATTGTCGGTAAACGTATTACGGTCGTTATGGATATAGAAAGTAACGGGCATACCTTCGAATGAGCGGATTAGCCCGTGTAACTGGTTCGTCCCGAACTGGAGCGATTCGTCAGACTCGCAGTCGAACGGCGTCCCCATCAATTCCCAGGTGCAGTACAGATCGCTTTTAGGCGAGCGAACCACATGCTGATGAATGTGCGATGAGTACGGGATGTACTTCTTGACGGTGGCACACTGATTTAGTTTCATGGCGTCGAGAAACTCCTTGATATCAACATCATCATGCTCAACGGGCATAAATGTTGTTGCGCCAAATAAACGGTTTGCTACCGGCTTTCCCTTCGCTCTCAGCCATACGGCAATCAGATTGAACCGCATTGGTTCATTTCTGGTAAGGGACTTCATCACCAGAAATTGCACAGGAAGTAAGAACAGGAGAGCGACGGAAGTCCAGATAGCAACGATGATGGTTACACCCGTGACAGCCAGCAGGGGCACCATAGGCACCCCCCACAGCGCCGCCGGGCGTTTCATTGCCTTGAGCAGCTTTGCCATATGTTCAGCCTCTTAGCTCATCAGCAGAGCGCCGATTTCACTGCCTCCGCCAATTAAAATGCCGCCAATGATGATGTAGCCGCACTGTGACAGGCTTTCGCCTTTCCACAGGGTCTTATAGCCAATCCAGATCACGGCCACGGTGATCGTGATGGCCGCCAGACCGTGCAGGCCTGTTGATACTTTTTCCATGATGGTATTTGCCCGGCTAAAACCATCAGCGAACGCCGGACTGGCAGCAAAAACGCTCATGGCCGGAGCCAGAACATAAGCAGATGCACGGCTGATTAATTCCTTTACCTTACTGAAAAGTTTCATTTTTCTTCCTCTTTCGTTGTTACATCGCGATTTCCGCGCACAACCTGCGCGGGGTAATAGACGGTGGCCGCCTTTTTCTGGCGGAGTTGAGCCGGAACGCCGCGAACGATCGCACCCGGCCACACCACGCGCGGGCGCGTCGGCGCATCCACTGGCGTAGCTTTCAGGGTGGCCGCTGGGGTTGCGATATCATCGCGGGTGCCGGGAACGGCATAGCGGGTATCCGCCGGGGAATAGCCAATCCGCTGTACATAGCTCGTCTTTGAAAAAGCGGGTTCCTGCTGTTGTCCGGTACTGAAATTGCCGGAGTAGTAGCAGCTCAACGCCCTTTTCAGGGTGCCGCCCCGCTGGTAGCAGTCGGTGATGATTTTTTCGTAGACGGAAAGATTGATGCAGGGATTGAAAAGGTCAGTAGCGGTGACGCCGTAACGCTTAAAATTGGTGCTGGTTATCTGCATCAGGCCAACAGAGTAGCGGCGACCTTTCGCCTCAATCTGATTGGTGATGCTGACTGCATCCTCCTTACTTTTTGGCATGTGAGTAATAAAGCCTTTATCGCCGGGTTTTCGTTCGGGCTTAGGCACGATCTCAGCGATGGCATAGGGGTTATAACCGGACTCCACCCTTGCCACATCGAGGGACGTAGAAGGGTGAACGGTGGCGGCACACTGCATAGCCACCGCCAGAAAAGCAGTGGTGGAAAGCATGGCAACCTCAGAACAGAAAAATGGTGATCAGCCAGATGATGAAAAGAACGAACAACCAGCCTGCGAACGCAAGCCAGGCATTGGTATTGTCTCGATTCATTGTGCTGTCTCCCTGTTTTAACTGACAGAAGCAGCCTGCGGCGCTGCGTCATCTTTAGGTTCGAGGAGTACCAGCTTGCCGGAAACGGAAATACCGGGCGTAATCATGATGTTCAGACCCGGCTTGCCGTTGTGTGCGAAGGCCGCACCGACTTTCGTCCAGTACGTATTTTTTTCGCCGTTCTCGTCGGGCTGGGTTTCCTGCGTGACGTACACGTTATAGGTGGGTTTTCTCATTGCATTACTCCTTCTGTTTCTCTGCGAGTAGCTGCCGGAGCAGCTCAGTACGGGCTTGCTCACCAAATTCATCCATCAGGAACTGGAGAAAGGTGCTTGGCCGGATATTTGATTCAGACAGGTAGCTGATTTCACGGGCTTGCTTTGCTAACTCCTGATAGCGCTTTTGCCCGATGTAAATAACAGCCGTGCTTGATTTGCCTGGTACGCTTTTCGGCATGAGGTAAAAACTCCTATGAAAAAAGCACCGCAGCTTATGAAGCCTGCGGTGCAAGGGAGGTCAGGTTGTGGTTAGTGGTATTGGTTCTGGAGTAGTTTTGAAAAGGCTACCTGGCGTTGGAGCGGAGACCTTATCAGAGAAAGTTCTTGAATTTTTGCCAGCAAATCCGGGGCAATATTTCGGCACTCGATAGCATCTTCATCAGGATTTAGCGCCATCAGACGGGCGCATTCAATCGCTGTTATCACTGATTTTGGGACGGTGCAGGGTGTTGAACCGAAGCTGACAAAACCATGAGCGCCCGGAATGGATGTGATTGTCGATGTATGTGTTATGTTGACGTCAAAGCAGAGGAAAAGATAATTAGGAAACAACACCTTCTCTTCCTGACGTACCGCCCGGCAATCCTTACGTGGCGTTACTTTGATATAGCGGGGGCAAAACACCTCGACATCCAGTCCCTCGACTCTTCGGGTGATGCGTTCAACATCCTGATTGTTGCAGTATAAAACGTACCATTCATACATAAGATCCTCCCTAATGGGCACAAGCCCCCATTTTCCGCCGTCCTAAGTTGGCGGAACTTAGAGCGCGTACTCATAGCTTAGCTGTATAAATATACAGCTGGTATTTTATACAGTCATTTTGGGGTGTCAACATCAAGAACTGCTAATGATAATAACATCGAGTGATTCAAAATCAACCTTTGATAGTGATTCATTATGTTGACGACGAGGTTTTTGACACCTTGTAAGATGGGATCCCCAAAGGGGGGTTGCATATATGGTGCCTAAGAGACTGAAAGAAGCCAGGATGGAGGCAGGATTATCGCAGGCAAAATTATCCCAGCTTCTCAGCGTAGAAGAAGGGGTTAACACACGCTCTAGGTTTTCTAGCTACGAGGTAGGGAGAACGGAGCCGCCGTTTAGTCTGGTTAAAAAAATTGCGGAATTACTCGACTATCCAGCGAATTATTTTTACACCGAGGATGATGATTTTGCTAAAGCTGTCTTGCAATTTCACCGAGAGCGCACCGATCCAGAGTCAAATCCGCATTACAATTCGGTAGTAATAGAAGCAAGAAAATTATCATCAAAGCTTGATAAGGTGAGAAAAACCGTAGCCCAGTTGAACGAATACCTGAAAGAGTGAGCTATAGCTAGATTACTGGTGGGACGCTGCCGCGCTTCGCTTGTCCAACCCCTGATTTCTACACAAAAAATTTGCGTAAAAATCAGGGGTTACGTGTTTTTAATGGCGGGATGATGTGAGCTAATGGAGATCTATATTAACAGTCTCAATGTTTTGTAATTCAAACAAGTTAATGAATTCTATACAAAAAACTAGATGGTGTTTTTGCAGATCTTTGATGTGATAATTGATCCTAATGTAACATCGTGGTAATTTACCGACGTTTACAGTATTCATGCGGGTGGGACGTTCCCGGTAATAGCGTCCAGGGAAGGGGGAAAGCAGAAGCTCAACCCCTGAATGCAGAAACCCCCTGAAAATCCCTCTCGGACTTGGCGGAACGGAGGATAATCAGGGGGTCAAAAGCAGGCGCTGGCCTGTGAAGGATTATAGCAAATGCATAACCTAACACAACCCCCTTACACCGCCATAAGTGCGGGCGGGTGTGACTGATAAGAGTCTTTCTCTTAAATCACCTGCTTCACCTACGGGCGTCGCAAAGCAAAGCCCCTGTTATAACGTTGCCTCGCGCAAGCGTCGCCGGTTCCTCAATCGGTGGATTAAGTCGCTGGCGACCGAAGCCGGGCGTATCAAAATCAAAAATGAACTCCGGCGCCGCATCCGGCACAACAAGTATTGGGTCAACGAGGCCAATAAATACGGTATCGAAACACTCTGCGAGCTGATGCTGGCCATCTTTGACGATCTGGATTTAAGAGACTGGCAAACCCGGCATAACCTGGAGACGTTAGCCGAACGGGCTGGCCTTACGACGCGTAGCGAATCGCCAAAAGGTAAACAACAAAGCTCACGCGCTAGTCGCGGATGTGATCGCCTGGTCTGGCTTGATGCGATTATCACAGAGAAAGCCCCCTTCAATCCTTATGACGCCCGTTGTGCCTGTAAGCACATTGAGGTTACAGAGAATTTCTTTGCCATTCTCGGCGTTCCGCTGAAACAGGTCTACCGGGAACGCGCCAGGCTACTTAAGGCTGACCCCAATGAAATCATATCATCCGGGGATGTGCGGTTAATCGCAATCAGGGTTGAAAACTGGATGCGCAAGGCCGCAGCCGGATTAGCCAGGATGAAAGCGAGGCGTGACGCAGCTCGCCAGCGCAAACAGGAATACTACTCACCAACCTTTGCCTGACCTCCACAAACTACCGCCTTAGCTGGCGGGGATTCTGCACGTCTGCAATAAACCTCAGTACAAAAAATAGCCTTAACGTACAATAATTTTCGAAATCCAACCCATCCCGGCTACAGGAATGACGGATTTTTCGGCGGTTCCGGCTTAGACCCACCACAACTGCTGTATAGCTTGTGGGTAAGTGATAATGAAGTGCAAACGATATGGCGCAATTACTCTTTTGGTTTATCTTTTAATTACTTACGTATTAAAAGATAAACCAAAAAATAAAAGACATTACTGTTATCCCCTTTAAAAAGTGGATAACCGAACAGCATCGGCGCAAGCGCCTCAGAAGTAGCTCCCCACGCTAAAGCGCGGGGCATTCAGAACGGAATCGTGAGAGGGCTAACAGCTCGCCTGTTAGCCGTCGAGGGATTGGACAAATCCGGCCACGCCGGATGCGTCAGTAAATATCGCTGAACGTTTTGCCTACACGCTCGTAAGCGGCTCTCACGACCCGCTAACGCGGAGATACGCCCCAACTGCGGCTTCGCCTTGTTGTGACCACTCCGACCGCGCACAAAAGCCCCTGAGCCGCTTTTAGTGGGTTATGGCTTTGCAGGGTAAGGGATGGACAGGCGATCCCTTTCGATCCCTCATTGGTATCGGCGGATAACCCTTAGTGCTAAGTGTCATTTCACCTTGCCGCCTTACATGCGCTGACGCGCATCAACCCCCGTTCCTCAGTGGAACGAAAACTCACGCTAACAGAGTAGTGACCGGATAGCCGCGATAACTGCCAACAATATTAGCTTACAGGTTAATTTTACCTTGTCTGAAATTAGCCTATAGGTTAATATCAATAGAAATGGGAGGTCACATGTTTAGCGTTGTTTATCACCCGGAAGCCAAGGAAGAAGCCACAGCATTACCCGTAAAAATCAGGGTGAAGTTTGACCGTCTCATAGGCAAACTGGAGTATGACGCCCGATTACTGCGGGAGCCGGACACGAAGCCCCTGGGCGACGGACTTTTTGAGATCCGCACGATGGGGACGGACATAGCCAGGGGAATATGGGTATACCACAAAGGCAATACCATCATCATGCTCCGGGTTTTCATCAAGAAGTCACAGAAAACGCCAGCGAAAGAAATCGATCTCGCCAAAAAGCGGTTAGCGGAGGTACTTAATGAAACTGGTAAGCCATAAAGAACTGCATAACGAGTGGATGCAGGACGATGAATATCGCGCTGCATGGCAGGAAGAAGAACGCAAGGAGAAGCTCAGAGAGCTACTTGCGGAATGGCGTAAACATGACAACCTGACAAAAGCGCAGGTTGCTGAACGCATGGGGGTTACACCTCCGGTTATTTCCCGCCTGGAAAACAACATCACCAAAGCCAGCATCGACACACTGACCCGCTACGCTCACGCCTGCGGCATCAAAAAACCTGTCATTGCCCTGTACTGAACAACCAGCCCTCCGGGGCTGGCCTTTTTGTTTTGGTTCGGCTTCAGACCCTCTGAGAGGTAGACCAATCTGAGGCGAATAATGGTATTCTTTATATATAAATCTATTTTTTTGAATAAGTTACGGTATAGCTAGATGAAACAGAACTTACAAAGTGAATTAGAAAACCATATAAAATCAGATGGTTATGAAAAAAAAATAAATTATTTGAATGATTCATTCTCTGAGTCTTTAGCTATGTACGAGCAAACATCGGGATGTATTCCACTTTTGATGTGTGGTGATTCTCTTGAAGTTCTGGCACAGCTCCCTCCTGACTCTATCGATTTCATCATGACTTCCCCCCGTACTGGGGGAAACGAGAATATGATAATGGAGGAATTGGATTAGAAATAGATCACATGGATTTTGTTAAAAATTTGGCGAAAATTTGCCTACAACTCAAGAGAGTTTTAAAGCCAACAGGTTCATTTTGGTTAAATCTCGGGGATACATATAAAGATAAAAATTTATTGGGATTACCTTGGCGTGTGGCTTTTGAATTAACCGATAATCAAGGATGGATTCTTAGGAATAGTGTTATATGGAATAAGTTGAAAGGAGGCATGGATAACAGCGCTGATCGCCTTGGAAATGTTCATGAGAACATATTTCACTTTGTTAAGAAAAATAAAGGTTATTACTATAATGCAGACGCAATTCGTACTAAATCTAGAGATGCAAAAGTAGTAAACGGTTCCGTAATTTCTGCTACTGGTGTTTCAGGTGTTAGATACAAAAGACAGATTGAGCTTTCTACTACTCTGACACCGCTTGAAAAAGTCAACGCTCTTTCAGCATTAAATGGCATGCTTAATGATATTTCAACCGGAAAATATTCTGATTTCAGAATGGTGATTCGTGGGCAGCAAAGAACCACACACTCAGAAAGTGAAAAAGTTTCTGGAAGAGCAAAAGAACTTAGAGATAAAGGTTATTATTTTCTGAGGTATCACCCTAAAGGTAGTAAACCCGCTGATGTTTGGGATATTTTGCCAGAGGATACACAAAAGAGAAAATCCCACTTTGCTGCTTACCCTTTAGACCTTTGTAGAATCCCAATTCTGGCAACTTGTCCCGAAGGTGGCATTGTATTGGACCCATTTTCTGGTACTGGTTCAACATTGATTGCTGCATATGAGTTAGGTCGTAAATCTGTTGGGATTGATATATCAGATAGCTATTTAAAGCTCACTATGGAAAGGTTTAATCTATTAAAATGAGCAAAATTATTGAAATTTTTGGATTAGATACTCACTCAACTCAAGATTGGGAACGCGTGATGCAAGAGCAACGTTGCCCTTTTAGGCAACGGACATGCTTCAAAACCCGGAAGTCAGAATCGAATGTCGCCATTGGTACATGTTCTGTGCTTTACGGAAGAGATCCCCGTCCAATAATGATCTGTCCAGCAAGGCTTCTCGAACGAGGGCAGATATTTGCAGATTGTCTGCACTTGCTTACTAATCATGAACCAGGTAATGAATTTCATGTTGTTCCAGAAGTTAAAATCCCAGGAGGTAATGTTGACTTCTTCTTAGCCTCTGTAAGAAACGGAAAGGTAAGAGATTTTGTGGGTATAGAACTGCAAACAATGGATACAACAGGTACTGTATGGCCAGAGAGACAACGTTTTCTTAGGGAGGTAAATATCATTCCCAGTGACGACGCAGAGCATTCAGTCAGACCATATGGTATTAACTGGAAGATGACTGCCAAAACTATTTTGGTTCAAATGCATCATAAAGTGAAAACTTTTGAACATATAAATAAAAAACTTGTATTGGTGGTGCAGAACCATTTGTTGAACTATATGTCAAATGAATTTAATTTTTCACATTTGAATCAGCCAGCAAGGATTGGAGACTCATTACATTTTCATTCGTATAGCATGGAGCGAATCGGAGAAGAATACAGAATTGAGATGAATGCAAGACTTAGTACTGATGATGATGGTATTTCACAATGCTTAGGTTTGCAAGCGGAAGCTCGTATTGAGCTTGAACAAATATTACTAATACTTGAAAGAAAAATTGGTCCAATGACGTTATTTAGGATGTTTTGATAATATCTCACGTGCGGAATGGCGTAAGCATGAAAACCTGACAAAAGCACAGGTTGCTGAATGCATGGGGGTAACACCTCCCATTATTTCCCGCTGAAAAAAACATCATCAAGGGGTCGTCTCAGAAAACGGAAAATAAAGCACGCTAAGCCGGTTGCAGCGGCCGTAGCGGCCTGAACTTGCCCGCGCCGATCTTGGCGCTGCTGCGCCAGAGGTAATCGCCGGTCAGGTTGATGTGCTCCCAGCCGAGCGGCGACAGGTACTGCAACAGGCCGTCATCGACGGCTTGACCGTGGCCACGCAAGGCGTTCGCGGCCCGCTCCAGATAGACCGTGTTCCATAGCACGATGGCCGCCGTCACCAGGTTGAGGCCGCTGGCCCGGTAGCGCTGCTGCTCGAAGCTGCGGTCGCGGATTTCCCCCAGGCGGTTGAAGAACACGGCGCGGGCCAGCGCGTTGCGCGCCTCGCCTTTGTTCAGCCCGGCATGCACGCGGCGGCGCAGCTCGACGCTTTGCAGCCAGTCCAGGATGAACAGTGTGCGCTCGATGCGTCCCAGCTCACGCAGGGCGACGGCCAGGCCGTTCTGGCGCGGGTAGCTGCCAAGCTTCCTGAGCATCAGCGAGGCCGTCGCCGTGCCCTGCTTGATCGAGGTGGCCATCCGCAGGATTTCATCCCAATGGGCGCGGACGTGCTTGATGTTGAGCGTGCCGCCGATCATCGGTTTCAACGCCTCGTAGGTGGCATCGCCCTTCGGGATGTAGAGCTTGGTGTCGCCCAGGTCACGAATGCGCGGGGCGAAGCGGAAGCCCAGCAGGTGCATCAACGCGAAGACGTGGTCCGTGAACCCTGCCGTGTCGGTGTAGTGCTCCTCGATCCGCAGGTCGGATTCGTGATACAGCAGGCCGTCGAGCACGTAGGTCGAGTCGCGCACGCCGACGTTCACGACCTTGGTGTGGAACGGCGCGTACTGGTCGGAGATATGGGTGTAGAACGTCCGCCCTGGGCTGCTGCCGTATTTCGGATTGATGTGGCCGGTGCTCTCGGCCTTGCTGCCGGTGCGGAAGTTCTGGCCGTCCGACGATGACGTGGTGCCGTCGCCCCAATGCTCGGCGAAGGGATGTCGGAACTGCGCGTTGACCAGCTCGGCCAGTGCCGCCCCGTAGGTTTCGTCGCGGATGTGCCAGGCTTGCAGCCAGGCCAGCTTGGCGTAGGTCGTGCCGGGGCACGATTCCGCCATCTTGGTCAGGCCCAGGTTGATCGCGTCGGCGAGGATCGTGGTCAGCAACAGGTTTTTGTCCTTGGCCAGGTCGCCTGACTTCAGGTGGGCGAAGTGCCGGGTGAAGCCCGTCCATTCGTCTACCTCCAGCAGCAATTCGGTGATCTTGACGTGCGGTAGGATCATCGCCGTCTGGTCGATCAGGGCCTGTGCGGTATCGGGCACCGCCGCATCGAGCGGCGTGATCTTCAGGCCCGACTCCGTGATGATGGCGTCCGGCTGCTCGTTGGCCAGCGCCATGCGGTTGACGGTGGCGAGCTGCGTTTCCAGCAGCGTCAGCCGGTCATGCAGGTACTGGTCGCAATCGGTGGCCACGGCCAGCGGCAATTCGCTGGCCTGCTTGAGGCTGGCGAATTTCGCGGGCGGCACCAGGTAGTTGTAGCGGCTCGCGTTTGAAAACGGGCGTGCTCGCATTCGACGCCGCTTTCGGCTCGAATTAACTGCAACTGACGGCGCGCTGATGCTCACGCTATCTGCAAACGAGCTTGCAATCGACGGCGGCGGCTCGCATTTCATGGCGGCGTGCTCGAATTAATTGCAAGTGAAATGCCGGGTTCCAAGCTATCCAAAATCAATAGATGCAGTGCCGGCTGCCCGCTAACGCCTCTGAGCGGTCAGACGGGGATTGACCTACGCCGCCTCTCGCACGAGACGGATATCGACTTCTCTGTCAACGTACTTCCATTCCTCTGTTGCACGCAGTTCGGAAAGCAATGCGTTGAACTCAGCCTCATGGGTTGGTGCGAACTCGAACCAATTGAGAAAATCGAACGGTTCATTTTCAGAGAGGTCGCGGCAGTGGTGGAGCTTGCGCGCTACTGCAGGCAAGTAGTTGAGCCCGATTTGGATGTGCTTTGACTTTTCGAAAACGCTCCGGCGCTCGTCTTGCGTGAATTCCCACCAAGCTGCGTTTTTTCGGATCGGTATCAACGCAGCGCAAGTTGCTTCTGGGCGCGCTAGCCCTTGCTGCTTCACCACAATTTCGTTCTTCTCTTCGCGCATGGCATACCGTTCATTGCTTGTTATTCCGCGAAGTACCCAGGGTGCATTGGTTTCGGGCTGCAACTCTGAGGCAGATATTACGTTGAGCCTTTTGGCTTCAGGCAGTGACTTGCCAACTATGGTTTCGGTTCCAACGATCCGCCAAAGACCGCTGTCTCCGCCGACGAATGCAAATAATCGTGTATCCATTTCAACCCCTTCATGTGAGTGTGTTAACTTTTTTACAGCTTCAAAAAACCTATCTGCCCATCCCATGCTTGTGCATCATCGCCTCGCCTCGCTTAGCGTAGTATTGCATTATGCTTACCAGCCCCCCGGTTAAATTGCAAATATAGCATCGAATTGGTCTGTGATACGACCGCCAGAAAATAGCCGTTTGTCGCCATTTCAAAAATTAATTGTACCGTATCGGTACGCCCTAACTAGGCGTCAGGCCGGAACCTTGGGCCGCGTCAGGATAGGGCCGATTCCAGCATTTTCTGACGCCTCGCCGGCAACCTCTAGGGCCTCAACCTGACAGGCCGTACGCTTAACGTACGATTTTTTCCGTTTTCTCTATCGTCCCCATCAAGGCTCTGGCCAGCACGATGCCCTTGTCGGTTTGCATGGCCAGCTCGGTCAGCAACTGGACAGCCTGCCGGTAGTGGCCAATCGTGAACGGCTGGAAGCCGAACACCGTTTGCAGCTCGACCAGGTGCTCGCGTCGGGTCTGCTCACGCTGCCCGTACTCGTCCCAGCTTTCGATGCCGACCTTGAGCTGGTTGGCGACCAGTCTCAGCAATGGCGGGAACGGTGGCTCATCAGCGCCAAGGATGACGCCGGGAAAGCGCAGGTAGCAGAGCTGCACCGCGAAGCCCAGCCGATTGGCCGGGCCGCGCCGCTGCCGGATGATGGAGAGGTCGCTTTCGCTGAACGTGTAGTGACGGATCAACTCATCCTTGGTGTCCGGCAACGCCAGCAGGCTTTCGCGCTCGGCGGCGGAGAGGATCGAACGGCGGGGCATGCGGTTTCCTTCTTCTTGAAAACGTAGGTTTGTGACAAGCCCGCCAAGGCAACCGGCGCGGCACGGGAATCAAGGCATTGCGATTCTCGAAAATAGTTCTTGAAATTCTATTCTTGATTGCATATCATCTCAACGAGTTTCGATAAGAAAGGATGCGCATGCGACCGTCTGTTGTGCTTGACATGAAGCGAAGCGCAGTGCGTGAAGCGGTAGGCCGCTTTCGCGCCGCGAACCCGCGCGTCTTCGGCTCGGTGCTGCATGGCACCGACCGGGATGGCAGCGACCTCGACCTGTTGGTCGATGCGCTGCCCGGTGCCACGTTGTTGGACTTGGGCGATTTGGAAGAAGAACTGAAATCGCTGCTCGGCGTTGACGTCGATCTGCTGACTCCCGGCGACCTGCCGCCGAAGTTCCGGGCCAAGGTGCTCGCGGAGGCGCAACCGATATGAGCGAGAACCGCCTGCCCGATTACCTCGACCACATTCAGCAGGCCGCAACCGATGCGCGCAGCTTCGTGGAAGGGATGGCCAAGGACGACTTCTTGGCCGACAAGCGCACCCAGCAGGCCGTCATCATGAGCCTGATCGTCATCGGCGAGGCGGCCACAAAGGTGATGGATGGCTACGTCGAGTTCACCCAGGCGCATGCCGACGTGCCGTGGCGCAGCATGCGCAATATGCGTAATCGCATGGCTCACGGCTATTTCGACATCAACCTCGATGTGGTGTGGGAGACGGTACAGGAATGGCTGCCGGCGTTGCTCCAGCAATTGCCCGCCGTGCGTCAGGATGCCGACGATGAAGACCGTAACGACAACTGTGAAAGAGGGATCTCCGATGACTGTTGAATCGAGAATATTTTCTGTAGCCGAGTATGTTCAGCCGTCCGAAGGCGAGCCTATTCGTTCCGTTGTGCTTGAAACCCGAGACTCAATTATCGTGGTTTGGCATGTCCATCCCGGGCAGGAAATTGCGGCTCACATTCATCCTCACGGCCAAGACACGTGGACTGTTTTGTCGGGAATGGCTGATTACTTTCAGGGCAATGGGATTGTTCGTGCCCTCAGGGAAGGTGAGATAGCCGTGGCAAGACCGGGCCAAGTGCACGGGGCGCGAAATACAGGTACCGAGCCATTTGTGTTAGTCTCGGTTGTGGCATCAGCCAATGCCGGTTTCGTATTGGCTGAGCGATAGAGCCCAATCTCTGGAGTTGGTCCAATGAGCGGTCGGGGAGATAGGTAACAGACATGCAGCGGACACGGCTGCTAAACCAGGTCGCAAACCTCCTTGCGTCGCAGCGTGCCGCAAGCGACGCGATCAATCGAATGGGGTCGGCATGAGACTGAACACCATCCAGTTCCCGACCGCGTAGCCGCCTGTCCTGCCGATCAGGTCTTGACCATCGACGCCTGGGATCAGTCCTGAATGTTCTTGGAGACCACTACGTTATGAGCCGCAGCCGCCGCAAAACACCCATCGTCGGGCACACGACCTGCGGCAGCGAGCGCGAGGACAAGAAGCTCTGGCATCAGCGCTGGCGCACCCGTGAGCGCACGGCGCTGACCAGCGCGTCGCCCGAAGCCCTGAGCGCCCATCTGCCCCTGCTGGAAAACCAGGCCAGCAGCGTCTGGTCGATGGGCAAGGATGGCCGCTCCTACTGGCCCGTCAAGCGCCAGGCCGCCACGGCGGATCGCATCGCCAATCACAAGGGACGCAACCCGCAAGAACGCGCCTCCCTGAAAAAGCGCCTGCTGCGCAAGTGGATGAGCAAATGAAGCTCTCCTTCCATCAGCACATTGCGCTGTTCTGGATGATCGGTGCTCCGGGCGTCTTCGCGCCCGTGATCGAGAACGCCAAGCGGCCCGATGCCGGCGCCGTCATGGCGTGGGGTGTCGCGATCGTGGCGGTGATGATCCTCTTCACCCCTTTGCTGCTGCGCTGTCCACCATTCCGGCGCTGGTATGGCCGGACGGATGCGCTGTCGGAGCGGCAGCGCCAGGCGCTTGCCGAGCGCGGCCTGCGCCGCTACTACCAGACCGCTTTCGATGACGGCTACGTGCCCCGCGTGATGCCCTACGTGTGGCGCATCATCTGGACGGTCGGCGGGTTGATGGCTGTGACCGCCGTACTGCCTACCAACACCGGACGGCCAGCCTTCGATGCCTTGGTGGTCTTCTCGACCTGGTATCCGATAGGCGTGATGCTGCTGGTTTTCGCGTCGAGGCCCCTTGGCCGGTTGATTCGCCAAAGAGCACAGGAGCGGCGGAAATGAGCACGTCAACCATCGAGGCGCTGGCCAGCGCCTGGGCAAGGATTGCCGAGGAAGCGGAATTCCCCGCTGACTACGAGGGGACTGCCACACCACAAGCGCATCGGGCTAGCGAAGCTATTCAGGAGCAGATTCGGGAGCGCATCGTCGCCACCAACGACATGCGGCTGTTCAGCCTGCTGCACCTGCTGGGTCAGGCGTCGCTGCGCATGGAGCAAGCGCTGTGGCCGGAGGATTACGAGCGGATGACGCGCGAGGTTGAGGAAGCCCTGCGGCAAGCCACCGACGCCAACGCCAGATCGTACACCCACGAAGAAGTGATGCAGGCGATGCAGGGACGCATCGACCGGGCGCGAGACAAGCCATGTTGATTGGCTATGCGCGCGTCTCGACGCAGGATCAGAACCTGGAGCTGCAACGCGAAGCCTTGAGCAAGGCCGGATGTAAAAAGGTCTTCGAGGACAAGGTGAGTGGCACGCGGGCAGACCGGCCTGGCTTGGCCAAGACGCTCGAAATGCTGCGCGAAGGCGATACTTTGGTCGTCTGGAAGCTCGACCGGCTGGGCCGGTCGGTCAAGCAACTGGTCGATCTGGTCGGCGATCTGCACAAGCACGGTGTCCAGTTCAGGAGCCTCACCGACTCCATCGACACCGGCACACCATCCGGGCGGTTCTTCTTCCACGTCATGGCGAGCCTTGCCGAAATGGAGCGCGAGCTGACCGTCGAGCGCACCCGCGCCGGGCTGGAAGTCGCCAAGCAGCTCGGCCGCAAAGGCGGCCGCAAGCCGAAGATGACCGACAGCAAGATCGAGTCGGCCAAGAAGCTGCTGGCCAGCGGGGTGCCGCCCAAGGACGTGGCCAAGAACCTCGGCGTGTCCATTCCGACGCTGTACCGCTGGGTGCCAGCCTCCACGCACGCTTAGCGTGCTTTATTTTCCGTTTTCTGAGACGACCCCATCAAAACCAGCATCGGTACTCTGACCCGCCACGCTCACGCCTGTGGTATCAAGAAACTTGCCGTTGTCCTGTACTGAACAACCAGCCCTCCGGGGCTGGCCTTTTTGTTTTGACCAGTCCCAAAATTTTGTCAAGGCTCAATTGAAATGTCCGTTATCCAGCTCAATTAAAATGACCACTTTGATCTCTCATTCTCTTTACTGATAGACTTTCCTCCGACTGAAACAACAGGATGATTGAGCCCATGCTTCGATACGAGTTAACGCCGAACAATGCAGGTTTTATACTGTGGGGAGATTCAGAAGCCCTGAATGAATTACATGAACTCATTCATTACATCGTGGATGAAAGCCCACTGATTAAAGTTAAAGACGGATTTATGTTATCCCTTGCCTATGATATTCGTAAAGCACGGGAAGGTAATCGTCGTGTTGAGCAACATCAGTATGATCAACATGATACATATAAGCTTTATGGTGTTGAGCTTTTATGGCCTCTGGTCCTGGTACAGTCCTCAATACTCAGAAACTCAATGGGTTATATTCAGACAGACAAAAACCAGCTGTCTGTCATGTATGCCTTTGAATACCTGATAGAATCAGCATTAACAGAGTCTGAGAGAACAACGTCGAATGATATTATGCTAACAGTAAAATATGCATCAGACTCTGATTTTAATTTCATTGAGGATAATATTGACAGCAGGTGCTGCTATTTTATCAGCCTATCTCCGGAGCAAAGAAAAAAGCAGTTAATCAGTATTGTTCGTTCTTTTCATTCATTATGGGGTAAGTATGCCCGTGAAAAGCAGGACATAAAGATGCTGAACGAAATGAATAATACATCATGGGTCTGGCCGGACAATATCAACTGGTGAGCAACCACTGTCCGGCCAGTGAGTACCATCAGCGGGCTCTTTTACCAAAAATGTCCTCTGAACGTGACTGAAGCTGTTTGAGTGCTTCGAGCATGTCATCATTATCCAGTGAGCGCTGGGATTTCTTCCCTTCCTGCTTTGGCCGTCGTCGGGAAGGGCCATCTCCAGCGGGAATTGACTGAGAGCGCGTGTTATCCCGCTTGCTCTGCACCAGACTGATAAACTCCAGGGTTCGGCCAAGACGCTTGTTATCGACAATCGCGCCCTGGTCGATTTCTGACAGTCGGTCGTAGGTAGAGTAGGGAAGTAGCGTACCGTTCAGGCGCAGCTCTTTTCTGCCATCAGGATAGTGATACACATCGATATATTTACCTATTGCACGGCGACTCAGTTCGCTGTCTTCAATCAGGTACAACATTTTATCATATTGTATCGTCAACGATTTTGAGACTTTACGTTTTTCACGAACAGTGAAAATAAGCCCCAGGTCCTCATCATGTTCTACAGCACGGTGTACGTCAAAATCATGTCGCGGTACTTTGCCAAAACGGCGGTTATAGTCAGCCATATAGGCCTCAGCGAAGTCATTTGCAGCCTCCATTGAACAAATGCCCTGTAACCGCAGCTCTTTGACCAGACGATCCTGTAAAGTGAGGTGAGCTCGTTCTACACGCCCTTTGGCGGGACTGGTTTCTGCACAGATAGTCTGGATGTTCAGTTCATGCATGGCTCGCCCAAACTGAGTATGCCCGTCTCCGCCTGTGGCGTGTTTATTGTTAACACGAAAAACACCGGCTTTATCGCTGTACAGTGCCAGCGGTTTACCATGCTTATCGATATAGCGCCGCGTGGCTTCGAAGTAAGAAAACGTGGACTCCGATTTAACAAACAACAGTTCCATCAGTTTGCTGGTTGCATCATCAACATAGACCAGCGCGGTGCAGGCCGGGCCACGGCCTTCAAACCAGTCGTGATCACAGCCATCTATTTGTATCAGCTCACCAGTACACGGACGCCGGTACCGTGGTTGAGGGATCCTTGCGGCACGTTGTTTACGGGGAACCCATAAGCCAGCCCGCACCATGATGCGCCGGACAGTTTCTTTGCCAAGAAACAGTCCGTGGAGTTCTTCGAGCTTTTCACGCGCCAGAGTCGGACCGAAATCAGCATAACGCGTCTTGATCAGTTCCAGAGCCTGATCTGCGAGCCCGGGTGGCAACTGGCGGTTACCACGCATGCCACATCGTCTGCTGGCCATACCAAGCGGTCCGCCTTCACGGTAACGGGCAAGAAGTCTGCGGCATTGCCTGTCGCTGATACCGAGGTGCTCGGCCGCACGGCGCGTTGTGATGCGACGTTCAATGACGTCCTGTATAATCTTGATCCGGTTGATCTCTTTCAAAGTAAACACTCCTGAGCTTTCTGCGCTCATGATATGCCTCCCGGTAGTTTAAACGGACCAGTGAAGCTTACCATAGCGCGGACATCTGAATTGAGCCACAGGCGGACATTACTATTGAGCCATTACAAAATTTGGTTCACCAAATGCCTTTTATGTTAAATCCACAATTTCTATATAACAAATAGCGATTAGCGCTGCTTTCTCGCTTCAAAGCGTCATTTTTATACGTGATATCTGGTTAAACTGGCCTATATCGCCAAGTTAAATTTTTGTTGAAACCCGCGAGTTCGTAAACAAATTTAACATTTTTCCATTTCCTCTACCTTTCCCTACGAACTGTCGATAACATTACTTTATATTTTCATATAATTATATTATTTCGGCCAAGGTGTGGGATTGCCGCTAAATCCCCATGATGGCATCACGACTGTTTTTCGACTGTGTATCTGTCGTCTCCTTACTATAAGGGGTTTGAGGTCCAATGGAACGAAAACGTACGCTAAGGATATATATTATTGATTTATTATAAAATATGAGAAAGTTCCTTTTCAGGAACCCTCTCATATGATGTACCTGATGCTATTTTCTTCGTTTCTTTTGAGTGCTTTTAATGGCCATATATGATGTTTCATATAGAGTTAAAAGTTTCCCCATCTGACTATCTATAGCGTCATGCTTCTCAGGGTTTCTTAATTTTTGCAACAATTTAGATATGTATTTCGCAGGTAATTTTATTATTAATGAATTATGAGATTGATACATTTCTTTTGTCCAATCCAAATCTCTCCCTGATTTCAATGCCTCACTTTCTTCTCTATTAATAATAAACCCTAATTTTCCATACGGACCTGTTAAATATGATTGTAATTGTCTGTACTCAGATGGACCTAATTCTTCAAAATTTTTTGCATCAAAAACAACTTGTCTTGTTTTATAGTCTTCTAATACACGCTTCCAAAAATCTGATTTTCCACCATTGGTACCTATAATATCTCTTCTCTGAACCGCGTTACCGTTTGGATGCGGTTTTATATCTGTCAGGTGGGATGCAAATACAATTCTTAGTGCGTCTAAGCACCATTGCTCAAATTCATTAGCCCCTTCATTTCCTGTCGGTATTTGATCCAGATGAGTGGTTATTTGACCTATTGTTTTATTTCTAATGGCTGAATTATCGGAAACAACATTGATATCATATTCGTCATTTATTTCCTCAGCTTCCTCTGGAGCAAGAGCGTTGCGATTTAAATTCAAACCAAGCCAATAACATGGATGAATTAATAGTTTTTCACTGCTTTCAAAACCTTTGTCTGGGGTTCGTCCATCATGGCAAAATGAATAGGATGAAGTGTTTTTATCACGTATACCCACAAATCCTACGCTATACAAACTTTGGAGGATCCCACTAGCTTTTAGTAATTGTATTTCAGAGATTATTTTTGGGTCTTCATTTTCTTCTATTGATTCGAAAGATGCTTCTATTTTTTTTAAGCAAGTGTAGACTGTTAATTCAGGTTCAATACTACGGAATGCACTAGTTATAACTTGTATTGAAGGGAAAATCTTCTGGTACTCCTTCCAAAGATCTTCAAGCCTGGCCATGGAAATTGACTTGGCTGCATATTCTAGATCAGTGTTAATAATGGTTTCTCGATTCTCTCTAAATGCGGAGAAAAAAGCTTCATTTAACAATGACAGTAAGTCTCTGGGACGGTAAAGGGTAAATTGCAAGCATCGCTTAAAACCATTCCTTCCTTTGAGGTCATCGGCTGTACACCTATCCCAAACCCGTTGATCTTTCTCAATATCTAGATTAAATGCCACTTTCATTCTTTTAGCCGATAGCATTAAGAGTTGTGCCCAATCCCAATGCAGCCTTATGACTTGCCCCTCTATATTTCTTGAGTAGTCAGGATCTTCCTTTGATAGCGATCTAAATATATTATCCCTTAAAAAAATGATTGGGCGAATGCATTTTGCTTTTTGATTTAATTCGATTGAGGCATATGCCAGACCAGCTATGATTCCGATTCCTATATTATCCGGTTCATATGCTTCATCTAGCTTATCCATCAAAATGACAACTTTCCTGTCTGAGCGTTCAAGAAGTGAAACTATATTGCCTTCGATTTCTGAAATATTCAAATTAAATTGAAGGTCACCAATTGATTCTTCAGGATTGTTTTCATCTAAATATTCTTTTGCTACAATCCTACACTTTCTTAAAATATCACCTTGTGCAGCATTCCATTTCTTTAAATGCTCATTCAACAATGTTTCTGTCGAAATTTGAGATGATAATTTATAATGAGAAGATATATATGATGCTATCTCCATTAACATAGCATATCGCCATAATAACCTTGTTGCTGCCCTGGCTAAATTGAATGAGCCTGTAAATGGCTTCAACATTGATCTAAAGCCAATTATTTGCGTGTCGTCTGGTGAAAAACTTAGGATTAATATTTTTTTATCTTTCTTCCAATGCTCATTTAGCTGAATGAATAAAGCACTTTTACCAGTCCCTCGTCTGCCTACAACAATAGTTCGGTCATCTGTTTCAATTAAAGTTCTAAAGTCAGCAGTTTCGATGAAAGCACTGCTCAACATTTTCTTATCATTTTCTGCTGTTGTATCGCCAAACGGATTAGACTTTGAAGTAATATTAAATTCCATATTCAACCTTTTATATTAGTTGCTTTCATTTATTACTTTATATACTGTTGAACGAGCAATATTCATTGTTTTTGATATGTGTGAGGCTCCTAAACCTTGTTTCCACATATTTAATATCGCACCTCTGTTTATTTTTCTTTTTCTACCGAACACAACTCCCTTTGCCATTGCTTCTTGGCGACCTTCATTTGTTCGTTCTAATATTCTTTGACGTTCGGCTTGAGCTACAGCAGACAGAATAGTGACCACCATTTTTCCCATGTCACCATCAGTACTGATTCCGTCATCGATAAACCGGACAGCTACGCCCTGAGCGTCGAATGCTTTAATTAACTGGATCATATCGGCAGTGTCACGGCCAAGACGGTCGAGCTTCTTCACCAGAATGGCGTCACCATCCTCCACCTTCATACGCAGCAGATCAAGCCCCGGACGATCAACCGAACTGCCGGATGCCTTATCAGTAAAGATACGATTTGCTTTCACTCCTGCTTCTTTGAGCGCACTGATCTGAATATCGAGCGACTGCTGACTAGTTGATACCCGTGCGTAACCAAAAAGGCGCATAAAAATGTATCCTAAATCAAATATCGGACAACAGGTGTCTGTTATAACAAAAAATCGATTTAATAGACACATAAACAATACCATTTTAGTATGTCCGATAATTTATAATATTTCGGACGGTTGCGAAATTGTTAATTTATGACCGTCAGGCAGGGAGGCCGATATGCCCGTCGATTTTCTGACCACGGAACAGGAACTGAATTATGGTCGCTATGTTGCAGAGCCCAATGACGTGCAGCTGGCGCGCTATTTTCATCTTGATGAGCGGGATCTTGCCTTCATTAACCAGCGACGGAGAAGGCATAACCGGCTGGGAATTGCGCTTCAGCTCACCACCGCCCGTTTTCTGGGCACTTTTCTGACAGATTTAACCCGGGTTCTGCCGGGTGTTCAGCATTTTGTCGCGGTTCAGCTTAACATCAGCCGTCCGGAAGTCCTTTCCCGCTACGCAGAACGGGATGCCACCCTCAGAGAGCATACTGCGCTGATTAAGGAATATTACGGTTACCATGAATTTGGCGATTTCCCCTGGTCTTTCCGCCTGAAGCGTCTGCTGTACACCCGCGCATGGCTCAGTAATGAGCGACCCGGTCTGATGTTTGATTTTGCCACCGCGTGGCTGCTTCAGAATAAGGTCCTGTGATCCTACCCGCCAATAGTGGACACGCAACTAAGTGAGTAAACTCTCAGACAGAGGTGACTCACATGACTAAATCAGCAACCGTAACTAAGAAGCCACGAAAACAGTATTCTCCTGAATACCGCAGCGAAGCCCTGAAGCTTGCTGAGCGAATCGGCGTGGCCGCCGCTGCCCGCGAACTCTCCCTTTATGAGTCTCAGCTTTATGCATGGCGCAGCAAAATTCAGCAGCAGAAAACGGCGGATCCTGACGCAGCTAAACCGGGGAGAAGGCCGCCATGCTGTGGCGAGGGCGATCTGCTACGGGCAGCGCGGTGAGATCAGAAAGCGCTATCGTGAAGGTCAGGAAGATCAACTGGGTGCTCTGGGCCTGGTCACTAACGCAGTGGTACTGTGGAACACACTTTATATGCAGGAAGCCCTGAGCTGGATGCGCAGTAATGGAGAAGAAATCGGTGGTGAAGATATCGCCCGGTTATCCCCACTGATGCACGGGCATATCAATATGCTGGGGCATTATACGTTCACGCTACCGGAGGATATTTTGAAGGGGGAACTGAGAGCATTAAATTTCAATTTAAACAATGAATTACCTTCTTAGCGTACGTTTTCGTTCCATTGACCCTCAAACCCCTATAACAGTTGACGTGCAATACAATATGTATTACATTTATTTGACTACATTTTGTAGTTCTTTTGTTGAGGTTAACACAATGTCAGTCAGGAAAGAATTTTTAAAAAATAGCCTTTTTAATCAGGTTGATGATAGCGTTTCAGCCCCTATATCGATCCGTCTTCCAACAGTTTTAAACAATGAGTTAGACGAACTATCTTTAAGTCTTGATCGCTCCAAGAGTTCACTTATCAGCGAGTTTATAAAAGCCGGAATAGCTGCTGCAAATGAGCTGCTAAAAGAGCACTCGCTGATTAGCGATGAAATGAAAGAGCAGTTTGTAGATCAGCGTGAGGACAACGCTGCGAGTTTCATGGATAGAAAAACCTTCATGCTAAACACGAACTACAACAACGATGAAGAAACACATTTCGATATGCTGAAAAACCAAGAGGCCGCAGCCTTTTGCAAAGGCTGGAAGGAGTACATCAGCCAGCTTTCTAAAGGCGATACGGTTTATCTGTATCAGAGCGGTGTTGGCATCATTGCTTCTGGGGTTGTGGATGGTGAGCTGGTGAAAAGTGAACATTATGGCGTTGCTGATGATAAGTATGCCAAGTCACTTAAAGACTTTAAGACTGGCTTTAAAGCTATCTCTGCTCGTCGTTTTAAAGAGTTAACCGGGGGGGGAGCTAATTTCCGTAGAACTATGGTTGAGCTTAATTCGATGCAGTCTTATGCAGTAGCTCAAGAGATCGAGAGACTTACTTCTGCACCCTAAGAATAATTAGATCCTAAATCATGAGAGCACTCCGATGTATTGCCCTGCGGTGTGTGTCGGTGTGCGCTTACGGTGAAAGAATAAAAAAAATGTATAAACCTATAATTATATTGTTATAGGTTTATATTTACTCTTTTGTGTGGCTGCGTTACACTCAAACCAAACCTATATTTTTCTATAAAAATATTTTAATAGGGGGTTGTATGACCGCTGTTATCGCGCTGGCTAACGGGAAAGGTGGGGTGAAAAAGTCCTCGATGTCACGGGCTATCGCCACCGAGTATACAAAGGCAGGATGGGGGGTTCTTGGGCTGGATATGGATATTGATCAGGGGTCTTTCCTGGACTGGGGGCAACGTAGGTTGCGGAATGGTTTTGAACCTCCGGTGACAATTCAGGGATGCGGGACGGTTTCACAGGCGAAGAAACAGATTGAATCCGGGCAATGGGATTTGATTGTCATCGACAGTGCGGCGTATGCCACTAAATCGTTACTCAGCCTGATTGATATT
>NZ_CP026385.1:0-82860 GCF_002935055.1 Serratia sp. SSNIH1 | reverse complement strand
GGCCCGGCCAGTGATTATCTTTAACGCCCCCTTTGATACCCGCATTCTGAAACAGACGGCCGCCGCACATGGCGATCCGGCCGACTGGCTGGGAGAACTGACAGTGTATTGCGCGATGGAGCTGGCAGCAGGGTATTTTGGGGCCACCAATCGCTATGGCACCATTTCGCTGGCCAGTGCGGCCAGTCAGGCAGCATTGGCCTGGGAAGGGGAGGCACACTCGGCGATCGCCGATGCACGGATGACGGCTGGGGTGGTGAACGCCATTGCCGCATACCATCTGGCATTGCTGCAGGAGCAGGAACGGCTGCAGGGCTGACAGACTGGCCTGCACATCGCTGTTATCGCATAAACGCCGCGGGAATATCCTTCCACTGCGTGGTGTAGGCCGGAGACAACATTTCACGGCGCATGGCATATTCCGGATCAATACCTTCCCCGGCGAAGAAGACCCTTGACCTTCCTTCCCTGTTTATTTTGTCGATGGTGGCCATCAGTTTTTCGCTGCCCGGCCGCACTGCAGCCGGCGCAAACAGATCCAGCTGGGTTTCATATCCCTGCAGATCGCTGAGCATCACGCCGGCTTTTGCATACCGCACGCCCTCACGCCAGATACGCGACAGCCCCAGCTGCGCCGCGGCGATGATGTCGCGGGTATCCTGGCTTGGCACGGGAAGCACTTCCGTAGCCTGGTTACTGTAGGGCACACCGCCGGCGTCATAAGCACTGCTGCGGATAAAGACCGTTACCACCTTCGCCAGGCGGTTTTCCTGGCGCAACTTTTCCCCTGCTCGTGTGGCATATTTAGTCACCGCCTGCTGCATCTGCGCCAGTTGCGTGACCCGCGCTCCAAACGAACGGGATACAACAAGCTGCTGTTTCGCGCCGGTGCCTTCCTCCAGGGCAAAGCAGGCCTCGCCACGCAGCTCACGAATGGTCCTTTCCAGCGTCACACCGTACAGCCGGCGTGCAAGACGGATATCCATCTCTGCGAGCGCCAGCGCCGTTTTGATCCCCATTGCCGCCAGCCCTTTTTCGGTACGATGGCCAACGCCCCACACATCGCCGGCCGCCACCAGGCTCATCAGCTTTTTCAGTCTTACAGGATCACTGAGCGCCACAACCCCCCCGGTGGCAGGCCACGTCTTTGCGGCATGGTTGCACAGCTTGGCCAGCGTCTTCGTTGGCGCGACGCCGACTCCACAGGTGAGCGTTGTCTGGCGCAGCACTTCAGCCCGCAAAAGCTGGCCAAACGCCTGCGGCGTCATCACGCCCTCCATATGAGAGGCATCCGCAAAGAGCTCATCAATTGAGTAAACAAATGTCCGCGGTGCCAGACTCTCCACCACGGTTGCAAATCTGGCGGAGAATGAGGCGTAAAGGGTGTAGTTGGAACTGAATACGGCAACGTTATGCTGTTCCAGCAGGCGGCGGCAGCGGAAATAGGGCTCCCCGCGGCGCACGCCCAGCGCTTTCGCCGCGCGATTGACCGCAACAAGCGCCCCGTCGTTGTTGCTGAGAACGACCACAGGGCGACCTCGTAAATCAGGGCGGAACGCTTCTTCGCAGCTGCAGTACATCGAATTGACATCGATTAAGGCGTACACGGGCGGTGTCTCATGACAGTGAACGTAACCACACCCCATATCTGCAGCGCCTCCGGATCAAACCTGATTGGCGGAAAAGCCGGATTCAGCGGCATCAGGCAGGGGTAAGGGTGGAGCTGCAGCTGCTTGACCGTAAATTCATTATCGATGCTGGCAATCACGATGCTGCCGTGCCGGGGCTCTTCTGCCCGATCGACGACCAGCACATCGCCATCATGAATGCGGGCATCACGCATAGAATCGCCGGACACACGCAAGAAGTACGTTGCGGCCGGACGCCGCACGCAGTAATCATGCAGGTTAAGTTCATTGGCCTCATAGCCTGCGGCCGGGCTGGGAAAGCCGGCCGCAACGGGCTCGGCAAAAAAAGGGAGTGCGTCACCTTCCACTGAAGGCCGGGGATAAACGAGATCCAGCGCCATAATTTAGCCTCCAATAACTGTTTATACATACAGTATATTGCAGGCTTCAGGAAACGGTCAGGTCAGGATGGTGGCCAGACGGCCAAGAACGTCGTCCATGATAGTCTCTGGCACCCGTTCGAGTCGTTTGCCGCCGCGGGCTTTCATATCGATCGTCCGGGGTTGATCGCAACGCACAACGCCGGTGGTACGTATGCCGGCGCCGTCAAGCGACACAGCAAAGCCTGCAGTGCGGGCAAAATTGCCTCCGCTGGTCACGGGCACAACAACAGGCAGGCGGGTCACGCGGTTAAAAGCAGCCGGCGTGACAATCAGTACCGGCCGCGTTCCCTGCTGCTCATGACCTGCGGTAGGGTCAAGCGAGACAAGCCAGATTTCCCCTCTTTCCATGTCAGATTTCCTCCTGACCAGCCGCCGGCGCATCCAGCCATTCACGTTCTTCTGCCGAGATTTCAGCGTTCGGATCGCACTGTGCCAACAGCTCAGCCAGTGAATACTGCGGGCGTCTGTGCGGCTCCACAATCAGCCGGCCATTATCAATGACCATGCCAACTTCATTATCTGTACCCAGCGACAGCGCATTCAGCAGTGCCGGTGGGACGGTCAGCATGACTGAGCCGCCAACCTTCTTCAGTCGAGTGGTATGCATTTTTCACCTCCATAAAAGTTATATTTAAATATAACATTCACTAAAAAAACATACCAGGCTTTAACGCACAATGTTTAATAAAAATATAACTTTCAGCCCAACAGTAAACCCAGCGCGGTAGCTTCCATATGCAGCAATACCGGCAGCAGCAGGCCGCCACTTCTGATCCGGGCAGCTGATGTAATCAGCCCCACCAGGAACATTTCTGCCAGGGTCAGCAGGTTCTGATACTGCATATGCACGGCGGCAAACAGCAAAGACGTTATCAGCGCGCCCAGCCACATCGTCCAGTTGTACCTCGAACGGAAGACGTTCAGCATGACACCACGGAACAGGATTTCCTCATTCAGCGGGGCAAGGATAAAGACGGCCAGCAACGTCAGGATCACATCGGGTATAGACTTATCGGCAAAAAGTTTCGTCATAAATGGCTCAGCGGGCAGGTCCAGCACTTTACCCAGCAGAAATTCACCGACATACACCACGGCCATCGCGCCAACCAGCCACAGTGCGCCAACGTTGCGCAGCTGGCCAACGACCGGTAGCGGAGCAACCCAGCGGCGGTATACCAGGAAAACACACAGCAGGTACACCAGTACAGCACCATGACTGAAGAACATTGCATTTTTCCCCAGCCCATAGAGCAGAACAGCCTGCCCCATGACAAACATGGCCCCCCAGGCTATGGCCCAGGCTGCCAGCAGAACCAGCATAAACTGCAGATATTTATTACGTGACTGAATCATTTTATCCCCTGTTAATTTTTAAACAGAATCGGCTTGACACTCAGGCCGGTTTTCAGACCTAATTTAAATGATACAGAAAATGATTGCCGATTTTTTTAATGGAGAAAGTGAAATGAAATTCAACACGAAGATTGCTCTTATTCTGGCTGCATCCGTAATCAGTTGCAGTGCCTTTGCTCAGAGCGTATCCGCGCCGAAAACCGATTCTTTACTGAGCAGCATTCTGGGTGAGCAGGTACAGACAAACCAACATCTTGTACAACTGCTGGCAAAGGATCAGGATGCCGGTATTACACTGACCCCGGAACAAAAGAAAACCTCTTGCCTGTATGAAAGTCATTACTACAGCAGTGGCGCACCACTTACCGTCGGAAAAGAAACACTCCGCTGCACGCTGAGTGGCGAAATCCCGACATGGGAAAATGCGAACGAGGGCAATATTGTCTCTGTCGAAGGCAAATAAAATCCCTTTGACAGCCTCTCAATTATCCGTACCAAAATGATTTAAAAAAATCTCCTTTTGATGGTATATTTTTTACTCGAAATAGAAATCATTAGGAGATTGTTATGGTTGATGCCCCGCCCTCAATCCCGCTGCCAACCTGCATGGTTGAAGCAGCACAGATTTATCACATTCCTCTCCGTGGATTCCTCGCCTTGTGGCTGACTGAAGGCGGAAAACCGGGAATGAAAAATAAAAACAAAAACGGCACTTACGATTACGGCGCATTCCAGATAAACACCATCTGGGCGAATAAGCTGGCGTCCGATTTTGGCGTAAAAGCGGAGCAGCTGCAGCATGACTTCTGCGCCTCTGCAATGGCCAGTGCCTACATCCTCAAATACAACATCATTCTCGAAGGGGGGGATTTCTGGCAGGGTGTCGGCCGCTATCACTCCAACACGCCGGCGCGTAAGGCCTGGTATATCGGGAAGGTTTACCAAAATTCTCTGAGGTTCTGATGCAAAACCAGCCACAACGGAAAGGGGGAGGGGATGATGGCCTGATGATTATCGGGGCCCTTCTCATCATGATCACAGTGATGTGGTTTGGCTTTCGTGATTATGTGATTTACGGAGTCTGTCGCCTGCTTTACTGGATCTACGGTGTACTGCCGGACGCCATTACACCGGGTAATGCGGCCGAGCGCCGGGACATGCTGCTTTCGGCGGCGCGGTATAACCACCAGGTTTCGCTGTGGGACTTTATCAGCGTGATGAACGACACGGCCAGCGTGCTCTTTCCCCTGTTCATTTTAATCATCGGGTTGTTCGTCTGGGTTATCTCGCGCAATCCTTACTACCGTCTGACCCGTAAACTGACCATCCGGAACCTGCCCTGGGTGATGGTAAAAAACTATCCGGGGATAGCTCATATCCTCGCCCGGTTTGGCCACCTCGATCAGCTGCTGCTGAATGAAGATCCGGAAGAAGCACGCAGCGCGCAGTCACCCGTTGAGTTTGCCCAGGAACATAACCTGATTGATACCGCTAAGCGCCGCCTCCGTAAAAAAGCCGCACATAAGGTCTTCCTGTCACAGGTAAACCTGGCTCCCGAAGGGGCGGCCCTTTCCCTGGCGCCCTGGGAAAAAGCGCTCGCAGCCTCGTTTGTACATCTGCGGTTTATGAGCGACCGGCCAACGGCTAAATCCATTCTCGACGATCTCAACCGTTCCTGCCTGCGGACTAAAGACGGTTTCCCTGATTATTCGCTGGCCGCCGGGTTCTGGACCGTCGCCAGCCAGTGTGAAGCGTTCCGGGAATTTGCAAAGGGGCGCCGCAGCTCCCGTTCGCTACTCTACGCGCTGTTCGATGATGACCTGCAGCTGCCATCCGCTAATTTCCGGTGGCTTAAAGGTGTGGACCGCACGTTATGGTATGCACTTTCAAGCGCCGGCCGCGGGAAGTTCTTCATTGAGGGAGGTGGTGTTATTGCCTGGAGTCAGTGCGAAAGTTACCGGCTGACGCTCGATGAAGAAAAGGCGGCGAAATTCCCGCCGACCGTGCGGGCGGCCGTGCTGGGCCTTGAGCTGGATCTGCTCCATTACCGCCATATTGACCGCCGCGATCCCGCCATTCCGGTCGCTCACTGGCAGGAAGACATTATACCGCCATTTGCATTTGAATCTGACGCTGAAGCGGAAGACGAGCCGGCTACGCCGCCTGCAGCTCCGCACGACACCCCGAACAACAGTCTGCGACTGACAGACGATGAACCGACGCCGGCTAAACCTCAGCCGGCAACCCGTCCCGATCACCTGGAACTCTAAGCGAGGAAGTATGAAACTCACCGTAAAAACCGATCGCAACACACTTTATCTTTCCGCTGACGGAAACTACCAGGAACAAGCCCTGCATTCCTTCCCCCTGTCAGCCTGTCATTTTGGGCTTGGCCATGATGCCGGCAGCGGTCACATCCTGACGCACAATACGTTTTCTGGTGAAGCGGTGCAGCTGTTCCGCTTTGAAAACGAATATCAGGCCATCGAGGCGCTGAACAATATCCGTAAAAAGCTGAAACAGCAGCGCGGACTCAATGCCGTGCGCCGGCTGTCTAACTTTATCTTCTGGCCAGTCGCCGCGCTGGGCTTTATCGTCTCCATCAACGGCGCGTTGATGAATATGCATCAGCCGGCACAGCCGCTGCAGGCAAACTCGTATGCTCCCGCGCCGGGTCTGCAGCAGCCTGCCACTGCGCCGGAGCAGCTGCAGGTTCAGGCAGCACCTGAAGCCCCTAAAAAACTGGCTGATAACGACTTGCTGTCACTGAAAGATGCCGTCACCAGCGGACGCTTTACGATCTCGCTTTCAACCGGGCATAAACACACCCTGTATGTGTTTTCCGATCCGATGTGCCCGCACTGCCGCGCGCTGGAACCCCGACTGCAGGAACTGAGCAAACGCTATAACGTCGAGATTTTCCCCGTGTCCGTTTATGGCGACCTGCGCTCGATGGTCCGCGCCGCTCCTGTACTCGATACCGGGAAAGATACCCGACTGAAAAGCTGGGAAGACACGATTAACATGGGATACACCACCATGAACCCGAAAATTGACGATCCGAAAACAGCCCCGGATACCACCGGCGCCCGCCTGGTTGACGCGAACAATATGGCATTTGCGAAATTCGGGTTTATCGGCACCCCGTCCATCGTTGCCGATTCGGGTGATGTGATCCCGGTTTCCGTCGTCAAAGACGATGCCCGCCTGCAGCAGGCAATAGGAGAATAACCCGGAGCCGCTATGCAACAGGAATCTGTAGACAGTAAAAAAGTCATCCGCCCGGATGGTTCGTTCATGGAGTGGTTCCTCACTCCGAACGTACAGTTTGGCCTGCTGGCCATACTGACCGTGCTGGGTCTGTTTCTCCCCTTTACCATGCTGCTGAGCATCCTCATCCTTCCGCCGCTGATGGTGGCATTCACGGATCGTAAATTCCGGCCACCGCTGCGAATGCCGAAAGACTGCGAAATGTTCGACGACACCCTGACCACGGAAACCCAGGCGGAATACCGTCTGGGGCCCATTCGCATCCCGCATAAGGTCCGGGAGCGAAAGAAAGCGAAGGGAATTTTATATGTCGGGTATGAGCGGGGACGCCTGTTCGGCCGCGAGCTGTGGCTGAACATGACGGACCTGCTGCGCCACATGGTATTTTTTGGTACCACCGGGTCGGGTAAAACCGAAACCTTCTATGGGTTTATCGTTAACTTCCTGCTGTGGTGCCGTGGCTACTGCCTTTCAGACGGTAAAGCAGATAACAAGCTGGCCTTCGCCACCTGGTCGCTGGCGCGCCGTTTCGGCCGTGAGGATGATTATTACGTCCTCAACCTGCTGACCGGCAGTATTGACAGGTTCGTGAACCTGGTGAAGCAGGAAAGCATCCCCGCGCAATCCAACTCAGTCAACCTCTTCAGCGTTGCCCCGCCGACCTTCATCATCCAGTTGATGGAATCCATGCTCCCCCAGGTGGGCGGGGATTCGGCACAGTGGCAGGATACGGCAAAAGCCATGATGTCGGCGCTGATCAATGCCCTGTGTTATAAGCGCGCCCGCGGCGAACTGCTTTTGTCACAGCGCACTATTCAGAAAAACATGTCGCTGCCGGCAATGGCCGCGCTGTACGTTGAGGCAAAGAAAAACGGCTGGCACAGCGAGGGTTACGCCGCGCTGGAAAGTTATCTGGAAAATACACCAGGCTTCCTGCTGGCCAACGCGGAATACCCGGAAACGTGGGAAGCCCGCGCCTTCGAACAGCATAACTACATGAGCCGTCAGTTCCTGAAGACGCTCTCCCTGTTCAATGAAACTTATGGCCATGTTTTTCCGGAAGACAGCGGCGATATCCGGATGGACGATATTTTCCACAATGACCGCATTCTCATCGTCATGATCCCGTCGCTGGAGCTGTCCCGCGGTGAAGCGGCCACGCTTGGCCGTTTATATGTGACGCTGCAGCGAATGACCATCAGTAAGGATCTGGGCTACCAGCTGGAAGGGAAAAAAGAGGAAGTCCTGCTCACTCATGCGCTGAATAATCAGGCGCCATACGGGCTGATTTATGACGAGCTGGGCCAGTATTTCACCAGTGGTATGGATACGCTGAGTGCGCAGATGCGTTCACTGGAAAAAATGGGCGTATTTTCCTCCCAGGATCACCCGTCGCTCGCCCGCGGCGCGAACGGCGAGGTGGATTCGCTGATCGCCAACACCCGCGTGAAATATTTTGAGTCGATTGAAGACCGGAAAACCTTTGAAATACTGCGAGAAACCGTCGGCCAGGATTATTATTCTGAGCTCTCCGGGCAGGAAGCCGAACACGGCACGTTTTCCAAAACGGTCCGGGAAGGGGATCTGTACCAAATCCGTGAAAAGGACCGCGTGAACATTCGTGAGCTGCGTAAGCAGACCGAAGGTCAGGGGGTAATTTCTTTTCAGGATGCCCTGGTACGCAGCGCGGCATTTTACATTCCGGACAATGAGAAGTTTTCCAGCGAGCTGCCGATGCGGATAAACCGCTTTATCGAGGTACTACCGCCATCGCCGGCGACGCTGTACAGCATCTATCCGGAACGCAAGGATGATGAACTGGCGGAAACTAACCCGGATGCAATGCACTTCCCGCCAATCAAGCTGTTCGGCTACGACAAAGCGGCCAACAGCCTGCTGGAAAAAATTGAGGTCTTCTACGAGCTGCAGTGTGGCGCAATTTCACCGGAGGAAATGTCGGTGTGCCTGTTTGAACTGTTCGCTGAATGGCTTGATGGAACGGAAACGGACGACGTGCTTTACCACCAGGAAGATGATCTGTTCCCGATGATCGAGATGTAACCCTGTTAAAAGGGGTCTGAAGGCCAATAGAACGAAAACGTACGTTAGTGAAGTAACTGTCTGATATATCGAAACATAATGTACATTGGAAAACGCCATCAAAACGGTGTCTTTTTAATCGAAAATTGGCACTTAACGGACTTTCTTGTCTACTAATCGATTTTTCAGACGATAATTTTCCTCTTACCGTACGTTTTCGTACGGTTGGACCTCAAACCCCATCTCCTGAAGCCAGGGCAGATCCGTGCACAGCACCTTGCCGTAGAAGAACAGCAAGGCCGCCAATGCCTGACGATGCGTGGAGACCGAAACCTTGCGCTCGTTCGCCAGCCAGGACAGAAATGCCTCGACTTCGCTGCTGCCCAAGGTTGCCGGGTGACGCACACCGTGGAAACGGATGAAGGCACGAACCCAGTGGACATAAGCCTGTTCGGTTCGTAAGCTGTAATGCAAGTAGCGTATGCGCTCACGCAACTGGTCCAGAACCTTGACCGAACGCAGCGGTGGTAACGGCGCAGTGGCGGTTTTCATGGCTTGTTATGACTGTTTTTTTGGGGTACAGTCTATGCCTCGGGCATCCAAGCAGCAAGCGCGTTACGCCGTGGGTCGATGTTTGATGTTATGGAGCAGCAACGATGTTACGCAGCAGGGCAGTCGCCCTAAAACAAAGTTAGGCCGCATGGACACAACGCAGGTCACATTGATACACAAAATTCTAGCTGCGGCAGATGAGCGAAATCTGCCGCTCTGGATCGGTGGGGGCTGGGCGATCGATGCACGGCTAGGGCGTGTAACACGCAAGCACGATGATATTGATCTGACGTTTCCCGGCGAGAGGCGCGGCGAGCTCGAGGCAATAGTTGAAATGCTCGGCGGGCGCGTCATGGAGGAGTTGGACTATGGATTCTTAGCGGAGATCGGGGATGAGTTACTTGACTGCGAACCTGCTTGGTGGGCAGACGAAGCGTATGAAATCGCGGAGGCTCCGCAGGGCTCGTGCCCAGAGGCGGCTGAGGGCGTCATCGCCGGGCGGCCAGTCCGTTGTAACAGCTGGGAGGCGATCATCTGGGATTACTTTTACTATGCCGATGAAGTACCACCAGTGGACTGGCCTACAAAGCACATAGAGTCCTACAGGCTCGCATGCACCTCACTCGGGGCGGAAAAGGTTGAGGTCTTGCGTGCCGCTTTCAGGTCGCGATATGCGGCCTAACAATTCGTCCAAGCCGACGCCGCTTCGCGGCGCGGCTTAACTCAGGTGTTAGATGCACTAAGCACATAATTGCTCACAGCCAAACTATCAGGTCAAGTCTGCTTTTAGGGGTCTGAAGGCCAATAGAACGAAAACGTACGTTAGTGAAGTAACTGTCTGATATATCGAAACATAATGTACATTGGAAAACGCCATCAAAACGGTGTCTTTTTAATCGAAAATTGGCACTTAACGGACTTTCTTGTCTAGGGGTCTGACGCTCAGTGGAACGAAAACTCACGTTAAGGGATTTTGGTCATGAGATTATCAAAAAGGATCTTCACCTAGATCCTTTTAAATTAAAAATGAAGTTTTAAATCAATCTAAAGTATATATGAGTAAACTTGGTCTGACAGTTACCAATGCTTAATCAGTGAGGCACCTATCTCAGCGATCTGTCTATTTCGTTCATCCATAGTTGCCTGACTCCCCGTCGTGTAGATAACTACGATACGGGAGGGCTTACCATCTGGCCCCAGTGCTGCAATGATACCGCGAGACCCACGCTCACCGGCTCCAGATTTATCAGCAATAAACCAGCCAGCCGGAAGGGCCGAGCGCAGAAGTGGTCCTGCAACTTTATCCGCCTCCATCCAGTCTATTAATTGTTGCCGGGAAGCTAGAGTAAGTAGTTCGCCAGTTAATAGTTTGCGCAACGTTGTTGCCATTGCTGCAGGCATCGTGGTGTCACGCTCGTCGTTTGGTATGGCTTCATTCAGCTCCGGTTCCCAACGATCAAGGCGAGTTACATGATCCCCCATGTTGTGCAAAAAAGCGGTTAGCTCCTTCGGTCCTCCGATCGTTGTCAGAAGTAAGTTGGCCGCAGTGTTATCACTCATGGTTATGGCAGCACTGCATAATTCTCTTACTGTCATGCCATCCGTAAGATGCTTTTCTGTGACTGGTGAGTACTCAACCAAGTCATTCTGAGAATAGTGTATGCGGCGACCGAGTTGCTCTTGCCCGGCGTCAACACGGGATAATACCGCGCCACATAGCAGAACTTTAAAAGTGCTCATCATTGGAAAACGTTCTTCGGGGCGAAAACTCTCAAGGATCTTACCGCTGTTGAGATCCAGTTCGATGTAACCCACTCGTGCACCCAACTGATCTTCAGCATCTTTTACTTTCACCAGCGTTTCTGGGTGAGCAAAAACAGGAAGGCAAAATGCCGCAAAAAAGGGAATAAGGGCGACACGGAAATGTTGAATACTCATACTCTTCCTTTTTCAATATTATTGAAGCATTTATCAGGGTTATTGTCTCATGAGCGGATACATATTTGAATGTATTTAGAAAAATAAACAAATAGGGGTTCCGCGCACATTTCCCCGAAAAGTGCCACCTGACGTCTAAGAAACCATTATTATCATGACATTAACCTATAAAAATAGGCGTATCACGAGGCCCTTTCGTCTTCAAGAATTTTATAAACCGTGGAGCGGGCAATACTGAGCTGATGAGCAATTTCCGTTGCACCAGTGCCCTTCTGATGAAGCGTCAGCACGACGTTCCTGTCCACGGTACGCCTGCGGCCAAATTTGATTCCTTTCAGCTTTGCTTCCTGTCGGCCCTCATTCGTGCGCTCTAGGATCCTCCGGCGTTCAGCCTGTGCCACAGCCGACAGGATGGTGACCACCATTTGCCCCATATCACCGTCGGTACTGATCCCGTCGTCAATAAACCGAACCGCTACACCCTGAGCATCAAACTCTTTTCATGATATATCTCCCAATTTGTGTAGGGCTTATTATGCACGCTTAAAAATAATAAAAGCAGACTTGACCTGATAGTTTGGCTGTGAGCAATTATGTGCTTAGTGCATCTAACGTTCAAGGTGAGCGGACTCGCGCGGCTTTATGCGCGAGGTCCGCTCGAGCGCAGGGTTATGCATCTGCTCTCGATGACGCCACATATCATTTGTTACCCATCAACACGGGTAATTCCACGAGAATATCCTCTCGTGCTTTAGACCCGCCGGGAATATCGGACTTTTCCTTTCCTATTTCCAATCGGGCGAAAACAACTTGCCGTCCGTTTTTTTCAGCCCAGCCCACGAACCAGCCCTGCGGACGACTTTCATTTATCTTGCCGTTATTGTCCCGAAGCCAGCCGCTGCCGCTTTTTCCATGTACAGCCCATCCTTCGGCTGCCTGGTACTGCGGGATTGTGGCATACGCCATGTCATAAGCCGCTTCGGATACAGGCAGCTTATGCGCGACAAAGCGTAGAAGAAACTGAATTTGCTCCTTGGGAGATATGGTGAGCGACGACATCAGCCATGACTGGGTCAAGCCGTTATGCTTCCCCGAGTCACCGGAAACATCTTGATTACCGTACTCAAATTTCTTTACGTATTCCGTGAACCGATCAACTCCCAGACGGCTTGTTAATTGCTGCGAGAACCAGACAACAGAGTCGCTTTGCCATAGCGCCGGATAGACTTGTTTGTATGTGCGATCTCTCGGAGACGGGTTGTATTCCGGCTTCAATTCCCACGTAGGTGATTTTGGCGACTGCAAGATTCCACTATCAAACCCCATGATTGCCAATGGAAGTTTAAAAGACGAGCACGGAGACACACGACGGGCACATTCTCCGGTCTCATATAAGGTATTTCCGGTAATGGCGTCTGCGATGATGGTGCATTTAAGCGTTTCAACCTCATCAGAAGCCACGGAACTGATTGGGAGAGTGGCGGAAACGAACACCAACATATGCAGCAGCAAAATTTTTTTCATCAAGGTATCCTTCATTGCTCCGCTGTGCGCTTAATAGGTGCATAACTTTGTTTTAGACATTATTTGCCGACTACCTTGGTGATCTCGCCTTTCACGTAGTGAACAAATTCTTCCAACTGATCTGCGCGCGAGGCCAAGCGATCTTCTTGTCCAAGATAAGCCTGCCTAGCTTCAAGTATGACGGGCTGATACTGGGCCGGCAGGCGCTCCATTGCCCAGTCGGCAGCGACATCCTTCGGCGCGATTTTGCCGGTTACTGCGCTGTACCAAATGCGGGACAACGTAAGCACTACATTTCGCTCATCGCCAGCCCAGTCGGGCGGCGAGTTCCATAGCGTTAAGGTTTCATTTAGCGCCTCAAATAGATCCTGTTCAGGAACCGGATCAAAGAGTTCCTCCGCCGCTGGACCTACCAAGGCAACGCTATGTTCTCTTGCTTTTGTCAGCAAGATAGCCAGATCAATGTCGATCGTGGCTGGCTCGAAGATACCTGCAAGAATGTCATTGCGCTGCCATTCTCCAAATTGCAGTTCGCGCTTAGCTGGATAACGCCACGGAATGATGTCGTCGTGCACAACAATGGTGACTTCTACAGCGCGGAGAATCTCGCTCTCTCCAGGGGAAGCCGAAGTTTCCAAAAGGTCGTTGATCAAAGCTCGCCGCGTTGTTTCATCAAGCCTTACGGTCACCGTAACCAGCAAATCAATATCACTGTGTGGCTTCAGGCCGCCATCCACTGCGGAGCCGTACAAATGTACGGCCAGCAACGTCGGTTCGAGATGGCGCTCGATGACGCCAACTACCTCTGATAGTTGAGTCGATACTTCGGCGATCACCGCTTCCCTCATGATGTTTAACGTTTGACATGAGGGGCGGCCAAGGGCGCCAGCCCTTGGACGTCCCCCTCGATGGAAGGGTTAGGCAACACTGCGTGTTCGCTCGAATGCCTGGCGTGTTTGAACCATGTACACGGCTGGACCATCTGGGGTGGTTACGGTACCTTGCCTCTCAAACCCCGCTTTCTCGTAGCATCGGATCGCTCGCAAGTTGCTCGGCGACGGGTCCGTTTGGATCTTGGTGACCTCGGGATCATTGAACAGCAACTCAACCAGAGCTCGAACCAGCTTGGTTCCCAAGCCTTTGCCCAGTTGTGATGCATTCGCCAGTGACTGGTCTATTCCGCGTACTCCTGGATCGGTTTCTTCTTCCCACCATCCGTCCCCGCTTCCAAGAGCAACGTACGACTGGGCATACCCAATCGGCTCTCCATTCAGCATTGCAATGTATGGAGTGACGGACTCTTGCGCTAAAACGCTTGGCAAGTACTGTTCCTGTACGTCAGCAAGTGTCGGGCGTGCTTCTTCTCCGCCCCACCACTCGACGATATGAGATCGATTTAGCCACTCATAGAGCATCGCAAGGTCATGCTCAGTCATGAGGCGCAGTGTGACGGAATCGTTGCTGTTGGTCACGATGCTGTACTTTGTGATGCCTAACTTTGTTTGGAAATGTTGAATACTCATACTCTTCCTTTTTCAATATTATTGAAGCATTTATCAGGGTTATTGTCTCATGAGCGGATACATATTTGAATGTATTTAGAAAAATAAACAAATAGGGGTTCCGCGCACATTTCCCCGAAAAGTGCCACCTGACGTCTAAGAAACCATTATTATCATGACATTAACCTATAAAAATAGGCGTATCACGAGGCCCTTTCGTCTTCAAGAATTTTATAAACCGTGGAGCGGGCAATACTGAGCTGATGAGCAATTTCCGTTGCACCAGTGCCCTTCTGATGAAGCGTCAGCACGACGTTCCTGTCCACGGTACGCCTGCGGCCAAATTTGATTCCTTTCAGCTTTGCTTCCTGTCGGCCCTCATTCGTGCGCTCTAGGATCCTCCGGCGTTCAGCCTGTGCCACAGCCGACAGGATGGTGACCACCATTTGCCCCATATCACCGTCGGTACTGATCCCGTCGTCAATAAACCGAACCGCTACACCCTGAGCATCAAACTCTTTTATCAGTTGGATCATGTCGGCGGTGTCGCGGCCAAGACGGTCGAGCTTCTTCACCAGAATGACATCACCTTCCTCCACCTTCATCCTCAGCAAATCCAGCCCTTCCCGATCTGTTGAACTGCCGGATGCCTTGTCGGTAAAGATGCGGTTAGCTTTTACCCCTGCATCTTTGAGCGCTCTGATCTGAATATCGAGGGACTGCTGGCTGGTTGAGACCCGCGCATAACCAAAAATTCGCATAAAAATGTACCTTAAATCGAATATCAGACACGATGTGTCTATTATGCCAAAATGACGATTTAATGGACACTCAAACGAAGCCGTTTTACTATGTCTGATAATTTATAATATTTCGAACGGTTGCAGTTGTGTTAAAAAAGCCGTCAGGCAGGGAGGCCGATATGCCCGTTGATTTTTTGACCACTGAGCAGGTTGAGAGTTATGGCAGGTTCACTGGCGAACCCGATGAACTTCAGCTGGCGCGTTATTTTCATCTTGATGAAGCGGATAAAGAATTTATCGGGAAAAGCCGGGGTGATCACAATGGCACTGTTGCAAAGTTAGCGATGAGGCAGCCTTTTGTCTTATTCAAAGGCCTTACATTTCAAAAACTCTGCTTACCAGGCGCATTTCGCCCAGGGGATCACCATAATAAAATGCTGAGGCCTGGCCTTTGCGTAGTGCACGCATCACCTCAATACCTTTGATGGTGGCGTAAGCCGTCTTCATGGATTTAAATCCCAGCGTGGCGCCGATTATCCGTTTCAGTTTGCCATGATCGCATTCAATCACGTTGTTCCGGTACTTAATCTGTCGGTGTTCAACGTCAGACGGGCACCGGCCTTCGCGTTTGAGCAGAGCAAGCGCGCGACCATAGGCGGGCGCTTTATCCGTGTTGATGAATCGCGGGATCTGCCACTTCTTCACGTTGTTGAGGATTTTACCCAGAAACCGGTATGCAGCTTTGCTGTTACGACGGGAGGAGAGATAAAAATCGACAGTGCGGCCCCGGCTGTCGACGGCCCGGTACAGATACGCCCAGCGGCCATTGACCTTCACGTAGGTTTCATCCATGTGCCACGGGCAAAGATCGGAAGGGTTACGCCAGTACCAGCGCAGCCGTTTTTCCATTTCAGGCGCATAACGCTGAACCCAGCGGTAAATCGTGGAGTGATCGACATTCACTCCGCGTTCAGCCAGCATCTCCTGCAGCTCACGGTAACTGATGCCGTATTTGCAGTACCAGCGTACGGCCCACAGAATGATGTCACGCTGAAAATGCCGGCCTTTGAATGGGTTCATGTGCAGCTCCATCAGCAAAAGGGGATGATAAGTTTATCACCACCGACTATTTGCAACAGTGCCAGAAATTGGGCTTAATGCCGAAAACAATAAAATAAAACAGCCAACCCTTGAGGTTCTTATGCGCCAGAATTTACCAGTGACGGGTCGAAACTTAGAACTCCCAAAAGATGCCAATATTCTTTCGACTACCTCCCCTCAAAGCCATATCACGTACGTTAATCCTGACTTCATTAAAATCAGTGGTTTCACTGAGGAAGAACTATTAGGCCAGCCTCACAACATCGTAAGACACCCAGATATGCCGCCTGCTGCATTTGAGCATATGTGGAGTACATTAAAATCTGGCCGCTCATGGATGGGGCTAGTAAAAAATCGCTGTAAAAATGGCGACCACTATTGGGTAAGTGCTTATGTAACGCCAATAGCTAACGCTGGATCTGCGTGAATTCCAGCAGCAGCAAGAGAAAGACTTTCTACAAACCAGCTTACAGCAGGCTAAATTTAACCAGAAAAAAGCCGCTGAATTACTGGGTCTGACTTATCATCAGCTACGTGCCTTGCTGAAGAAACACCAGATCTAATACGCATTTGCAGGTGTCATACTGGCGGGTTTGACGCATAACGTCATAAGGTTTACCATGGCGTCATTACTGTATAAAAACACAGGCATAGATATGACTCTGGCATTAGTTGGCGAAAAAATTGACAGAAATCGCTTCACCGGTGAGAAAGTTGAAAATAGTACATTTTTTAACTGCGATTTTTCAGGTGCCGACCTGAGCGGCACTGAATTTATCGGCTGCCAGTTCTATGATCGCGAAAGTCAGAAAGGGTGCAATTTTAGTCGCGCAATGCTGAAAGATGCCATTTTCAAAAGCTGTGATTTATCAATGGCAGATTTCCGCAACGTCAGTGCCTTGGGCATTGAAATTCGCCACTGCCGCGCACAAGGCGCAGATTTCCGCGGTGCAAGCTTTATGAATATGATCACCACGCGCACCTGGTTTTGCAGCGCATATATCACTAATACTAATCTAAGCTACGCCAATTTTTCGAAAGTCGTGTTGGAAAAGTGTGAGCTGTGGGAAAACCGCTGGATGGGGACTCAGGTACTGGGTGCGACGTTCAGTGGTTCAGATCTCTCCGGCGGCGAGTTTTCGACTTTCGACTGGCGAGCAGCAAACTTCACACATTGCGATCTGACCAATTCGGAGTTAGGTGACTTAGATATTCGGGGTGTTGATTTACAAGGCGTTAAGTTAGACAGCTACCAGGCATCGTTGCTCATGGAGCGGCTTGGCATCGCTGTGATTGGTTAGTTCAGCGTTTACACCGGGAGATGCGTTTGACGATTTACTTTTAACCAGTACGACTCCTGGCAAGCATTGTGAAACGTTTTCTCCAGTGGACGAATATCCTGACCTACCGCATCAACGACATGCCATCTAATGCTGCATTCTGGACAGGAATTTGATGAATATCTAACCAATTCATTTTCGCGAGAACAACGAATAACCACTCCCGAATCATGAAGCCATGTCTTATTTATAATCTCAACTTCAGCCATGTCATCCCGTTTACTGACATCCTCAATACAAATACCTAAATTCCACGTGTGTTTTTTATTAGCTTCAAAAATCACTATTTCACGAAGAATTTAGACTGCTTCTCACACATTGTAACATTATTTACAACCACCTTTCAATCATTTTTGATAAATCATTGATTTCATCTTTGCTGCAATGATACTTAATAAACTCTGCAAGTTATCCACAGAGCAACACTCAATTTTATTGATGATATTCTTATTATACCAGACATTTTTCATACACTCCCTTGTACGGATAGTTTTCCGACAACTTCATGATTACATATCTTGCGGTTTTGATTATTTTTGCTGCAAGAAATACATACTTCAAACGAAAGGTCTTTATTTGCTGTCTGTATTCTGAAGAGTCCAAGGAATCAAACTTGAACAACAAAAATAGGTTATATGAAAGCATCATCATTTGAAACACGGCTTCATTCGCCCAAAATGACTTTAGCAAGAGATGACCCACCGCCATGTCGTATTTGGCTTCTTTGATATAGTTTTCAGCATTACCACGCTTTTCATAGTATATAACTACTTTTTCAGAAAGCAAGGTAGTATTTGTTACAAAGAAAAAGTAGTCGTATTCGGAACCTTCTAAAAGTGATAATTGTGCTCTTTCTTTTTCTGGTTTCAGTACGCGAGATACGACAAATCTTCTGTCTTTTTCCCATTTAACTAATTTTGTATACAGTTCTGTAGTTTCTCTACCTTCTTCTCCTTTAACGAATACAATTGATGAATTCGTTGCTTGTGAGGTGAGTGTAGAATAACTTTTGGCTTTAATTAAATATTTGCATCCAAGAGATTCTATCGTTTCGATAATTTTTTCATCAAAGTAGCCACTATCCATTCGAAATAAAATTTCTAAATCGTCTGATTTGATGTTAGCAACAATTTCTTTGATCATTTCCGCAGCACCGTTTGCAGTGTAAGTATTGCCACTTCTTACAAATCCGGTAACATATGCTTTTAATTCGTCGCAAAATGCAAATTGGATATTGTAGCATCGGTTTCCCAGTTTCTTAGGATTATATCCTTTTGACGCACCTTCTTGATGACCTTCTACGTTAATTACACTACTATCAATATCAATCGTAATGGATGTCAATTTACTTTTAGTGAGCAGTTTTTTAAAGACTTTAAAATTAATGTCTCTAAACATTTGGGTTGTCTTGAAGTTGAAGTTTCCTAGAAACCGTGACACTGTTTCAGGTTCTTTTACGGAAATATCAAACTCGTTGACGAGGGGATCATTTTGAAGTAGCTTTAGACGTTCTAACTTATCAATGCCAATGAAGTGACCGCAGAGCATGGTCTTTATATGATTCATCTTGATTTTATTTGTTGAGTCATTATCAAATACGAGGTCATTTTCAATAAAATCAAAAATCCCATTGCTTTTTGCATTCTCAAGGAGCAGAAAAAGACCTGCATTTGATGTTAGATTCTTAGCTTTGAAATCAATTTTATTAATCATAATTAGAACCCCTTTTTACTACTTTTCTTACTATTATTTTACCATATATCGAGTCATAAAAGCTGATAATTTAACATATTTTTGAGCACTTTTCTTTCACCCAATGGGTGAAAGCTGAATTTCGAAGGAATGCATATTTATCAAGGCTTTGATTATGCTTTTTGAAGTACTGACGTAGAATCTAGGGCTAAGAATGGTTCGATTGTTGAATACCAGTCTGTAAGGACCAAGCCTGAACCTGAGCAGGTTTTGGCTGCGGAAAAATTATATGCTCAATTGAGAAGCGGGAAGGCCGCGAGGCCGAAATTGGCTGCTAGCTTTTCCGTGAAAATACTCTTGCTCATATGGGGTAGTATTATATCAAGCGCAATGGCTGCCGGCATGCTTACTGATACATCAATAAGCAGCTTATTGTTAGCCACTTTAATGTCAGGAAGCTTAAGCTCTGTTAGTGTTTTGGCTATTCTCTCTCCTCTTGGAAGACTGGTTGAAAGAGCCAGGAATATTTCCAATAACCCATTAAGTCAATCCCTCTACACTGGGCGCACCGATGAGTTTGGCCAAATAGAGTTTGCTTTACGAATGATGCAAGCTGAAACAGGCGCCATAGTAGGTCGCATAGGTGATGCATCAAATCGGCTTAGCGAACACACCCGAGGCCTACTAAAGGATATTGAGTCAAGCAATGTACTTACAGTTGAGCAGCAGGCAGAGACAGATCAAATAGCAACGGCAGTAAACCAAATGGTGGCAAGCATTCAAGAGGTTGCGAGCAATGCACAGCATGCTGCAGATGCGGCCGGAAGAGCAGACACTGAGACGGCATCTGGCCAGCGTCTGGTAGCCCACACAAGCCAGTCAATCACTGCCCTTGAAGGTGAAATTAGGCAAGCCACTCAGGTTATTCATGAGCTTGAAGGTCAAAGTAACGAGATATCAAAAGTTCTTGACGTTATACGAGGGATCGCCGAGCAAACGAATTTGTTGGCACTCAACGCAGCAATTGAGGCCGCGCGTGCTGGTGAGCAGGGGCGTGGTTTTGCTGTTGTCGCCGATGAGGTTCGCAGTCTTGCTGCTCGCACACAGCAATCGACAACGGATATTCAAAGCATGATCAGCGCTCTACAAGAGCGAGCGCAATCCGCTGTTACAGTCATGGAGCAAAGTAGTCGGCAAGCGCACACGAGTGTAGCTCACGCAGAGGAAGCAGCTACAGCTCTTGATGGAATTGGCCAACGCGTTAACGAAATTACCGACATGAACGCGCAAATAGCGACTGCGGTCGAGCAGCAGGGAGCAGTAAGTGAAGACATAAACCGCAGTATTATCAATATACGCGATGCTGCTGATACCAATGTACAGACCGGGCAGAATAATTTGCAAAGTGCGAAATCTGTCGCTCAGTTAACTAGCGCTCTGAGCGAACTGGCAAAACAGTTTTGGGAAAAACGAGGATAACGCTTTTCAGTATCTCGACAGGGATAACTTACTTTACCATCGGTTATCCCTTTTAGCCGCACAAATTTTAGCCATGGCTTTTCAGGAAGTCAGGGCTATCAGAATGGCCTTAGAAAGCCTAGTCAAAGAGCTGTCACGAGAACACCGTTAGCTTAGCGTACGATTTTTTCCGAATTCTGCGGTTCCCCCAAAGAGGCTGCACAGCGGCGATTCTTGCCCTAAAATAGCGTAAAAAACAGCGGCAAAGCGCGATAACAACACCGGGTGTCGCCAGGGCCGTAGCCTGGGTGGTGACGCCTGGTGTGAAAAAATGGTAAGGGGAGAGCGGTGATTCCAATAGAACGACATCAGCGTATTTTAGCCCTGGTGGAGCAGCGTGGGGCGGTAAGCATTAACGAGCTGACGGAGATCCTCGGCGTGTCCCATATGACCATCCGTCGGGACGTCAGTAAACTGGAGGAGCAGGGGCTGCTGGTCAGCGTCTCGGGCGGCGTACGCGCCGTCAGCCGGCTGGCCGCGGAACCCAGTCATCTGGTGAAAAGCACGCTGCAGAGTGAGGAGAAACAGGCGATCGGCGCGCTGGCGGCGAGTCATATCGCTAAAAACAGTTGCATCTATCTGGATGCCGGGACTACCACCCTGGCGCTGGCGCGGGCGATCCTCGACCGGAACGATCTCCAGGTGGTCACCAATGATTTTGAGATAACCCAGCTGCTGATCGATGCCAGCCAGTGCGGCGTGATCCACACCGGCGGCACTCTGTGCCGGGAGAACCGCTCCTGCGTGGGCGAATCGGCGGCGCGTACGTTACGCCACCTGGCTATCGATACGGCCTTTATCTCCGCCAGCGGCTGGGACAGTCGCGGGATATTCACCCCTGATGAGAACAAGGTTACCGTCAAGGAGACCGTCAGCCAGGTCAGCGCGAGAAGCATCCTGCTGTGCGACAGTTCGAAATACAATCAGGTGGCCACGTTTATGGCGTTACCTTTGACCCGGTTCACCACCATCATTACCGACCGGCATCTTTCCGATGCCGCCGCCAGTCATATCGCCCGGCACGCCTGCGAGGTGCTGCGGGCCGGATAACGCGCGCGGCCACCGCCGGGTTAGCGTTGCCAGTGCTCGATCAGCGCCGCGCCGATCCCGGCGATTTGCTGATTTCGCTCGGCCATGCTCGCCGGCGTATCCCGCAGATAAATCACCACAATGCGCTCTGCTTTGTTATTCGGGCCAAGCAGGGCGACAATCCCGCGCGCACCCCGCTTGCTAGCTCCGGTCTTATCGGCGATAAACCAGCCCGCCGGCAGCACGGAGCGGATCAACGGTCCGGCGACCCGATCGTCCACCATCCACTGCAGCAGCTGCCGTTGCGAACGGGCGCTCAGACGCTGGCTGGTCAGCAGCTTGCGCAGGGTCGCGGCCATGCTGGCCGGGGTAGTGGTGTCGCGGGCGTCGCCGGGAAGCGCCTCATTCAGTTCCGTTTCCCAGCGGTCAAGGCGGGTGACGTTGTCGCCGATCTGGCGCAAAAAGGCAGTCAATCCTGCGGGGCCGCCGACGGTGGCCAGCAGCAGATTGGCGGCGCTGTTATCGCTCATGGTAATGGCGGCGGCGCAGAGTTCGCCGACCGTCATGCCGTCGGCAAGGTGTTTTTCGCTGACCGGCGAGTAGTCCACCAGATCCTGCTGGCGATAGTGGATCTTTCGCTCCAGCTGTTCGTCACCGGCATCCACCCGCGCCAGCACTGCGCCGCAGAGCACTACTTTAAAGGTGCTCATCATGGGAAAGCGTTCATCGGCGCGCCAGGCGGTCAGCGTGCGGCCGCTGGCCAGATCCATTTCTATCATGCCTACGCGGCCCGACAGCTGGCTTTCGCTTTGTTTAATTTGCTCAAGCGGCTGCGGGCTGGCGTGTACCGCCAGCGGCAGGGTGGCTAACAGGGAGATAATACACAGGCGAATATAACGCATAACCACAATACATCCTTGAGTGAAGGCCGATAAAGGCGAGTAAAGAAGCGACAAATAAGAATAACCCGGCGTTGGCACTGTTGCAAATAGTCGGTGGTGATAAACTTATCATCCCCTTTTGCTGATGGAGCTGCACATGAACCCATTCAAAGGCCGGCATTTTCAGCGTGACATCATTCTGTGGGCCGTACGCTGGTACTGCAAATACGGCATCAGTTACCGTGAGCTGCAGGAGATGCTGGCTGAACGCGGAGTGAATGTCGATCACTCCACGATTTACCGCTGGGTTCAGCGTTATGCGCCTGAAATGGAAAAACGGCTGCGCTGGTACTGGCGTAACCCTTCCGATCTTTGCCCGTGGCACATGGATGAAACCTACGTGAAGGTCAATGGCCGCTGGGCGTATCTGTACCGGGCCGTCGACAGCCGGGGCCGCACTGTCGATTTTTATCTCTCCTCCCGTCGTAACAGCAAAGCTGCATACCGGTTTCTGGGTAAAATCCTCAACAACGTGAAGAAGTGGCAGATCCCGCGATTCATCAACACGGATAAAGCGCCCGCCTATGGTCGCGCGCTTGCTCTGCTCAAACGCGAAGGCCGGTGCCCGTCTGACGTTGAACACCGACAGATTAAGTACCGGAACAACGTGATTGAATGCGATCATGGCAAACTGAAACGGATAATCGGCGCCACGCTGGGATTTAAATCCATGAAGACGGCTTACGCCACCATCAAAGGTATTGAGGTGATGCGTGCACTACGCAAAGGCCAGGCCTCAGCATTTTATTATGGTGATCCCCTGGGCGAAATGCGCCTGGTAAGCAGAGTTTTTGAAATGTAAGGCCTTTGAATAAGACAAAAGGCTGCCTCATCGCTAACTTTGCAACAGTGCCATATCCTGACCCTGAGCGGCGAAAGCTACCGCTTGAAGGACAAGAGGAAGGCGGGAGTGGTCAGGAAAAATTCCAAACCCGAATGATCCAGGTGGGTCAGTATTACTTTGGTGATTCAGGGGTAAAGTGGGTCAGTTTTCAGTTGGTGTTGACACCGGCGTACCCTCGGTGCTATCTTCGCGCCCCAATAGTCGGGGCTTGGCCAGGACTTCCTGAGGCCGTCCGTAACGTGGATGCCGAGGTCAGGCGAGGTGGCCGACCCATGAACGCCGACCTGATTCGTTTTTCAATAGCGCTGGACGTTGTGGTGCCAGGGACTTACCAACCCGATGTGTGCCCATCCGGGGCAGTTACAGCCGTTACAGCCTCTGGAGAGGGAGCGGCTTGCCGCTCGGTGATAATCCCAGCTGTAGCGGCCTGATTACATCCGGCCGCTACACCTAGCTCCACCTTCAAACAAGGAATATCGTTGATGTCACTGTATCGCCGTCTAGTTCTGCTGTCTTGTCTCTCATGGCCGCTGGCTGGCTTTTCTGCCACCGCGCTGACCAACCTCGTCGCGGAACCATTCGCTAAACTCGAACAGGACTTTGGCGGCTCCATCGGTGTGTACGCGATGGATACCGGCTCAGGCGCAACTGTAAGTTACCGCGCTGAGGAGCGCTTCCCACTGTGCAGCTCATTCAAGGGCTTTCTTGCTGCCGCTGTGCTGGCTCGCAGCCAGCAGCAGGCCGGCTTGCTGGACACACCCATCCGTTACGGCAAAAATGCGCTGGTTCCGTGGTCACCCATCTCGGAAAAATATCTGACAACAGGCATGACGGTGGCGGAGCTGTCCGCGGCCGCCGTGCAATACAGTGATAACGCCGCCGCCAATTTGTTGCTGAAGGAGTTGGGCGGCCCGGCCGGGCTGACGGCCTTCATGCGCTCTATCGGCGATACCACGTTCCGTCTGGACCGCTGGGAGCTGGAGCTGAACTCCGCCATCCCAGGCGATGCGCGCGATACCTCATCGCCGCGCGCCGTGACGGAAAGCTTACAAAAACTGACACTGGGCTCTGCACTGGCTGCGCCGCAGCGGCAGCAGTTTGTTGATTGGCTAAAGGGAAACACGACCGGCAACCACCGCATCCGCGCGGCGGTGCCGGCAGACTGGGCAGTCGGAGACAAAACCGGAACCTGCGGAGTGTATGGCACGGCAAATGACTATGCCGTCGTCTGGCCCACTGGGCGCGCACCTATTGTGTTGGCCGTCTACACCCGGGCGCCTAACAAGGATGACAAGCACAGCGAGGCCGTCATCGCCGCTGCGGCTAGACTCGCGCTCGAGGGATTGGGCGTCAACGGGCAGTAAGGCTCTGAAAATCATCTATTGGCCCACCACCGCCGCCCTTGCGGGCGGCATGGATTACCAACCACTGTCACATTTAGGCTAGGAGTCTGCGCGGCAGAGCCGTGTGACCGGTTTTCTGTAGAGCACTGACGATGGCGGCGGCGCTCTCTGCAATTGGCAAGGCGTCGGCGCCAAGGATACCAATCTTGCGGCGCGCGGCGTGTTATGACGACTGGGGTGCATTTGAGCCGCCCCATTTAACCTTCGCCCTCACAGATACGCCATTCGCCTCAGATTTAGCGCCATGCAGACGAGCTTCCACTCGGCTTGCACCTTGTCCAGGCCCCTCATGCTGAACTGACGCAATCCCATCACCGCCTTGATCCAACCATTCGGAGCCTCCACGATCGACTTGCGCCGGCGGTAAGCTGCATCGCCTTGCTCCGTTTTCAATTTCGCCGCAATCGCCGCCGTATGCGGATGGGTCTTGGCATTGACCTTGGCATCTTCACGTCCCTCGCGGCCGAGGGCAACGATGACATCGCCGTGGTGATCGGCGACCTTTGCCAGAACAGCCTCACTACGGAATCCCGCATCCGCCAGCGTCTGGGCCGGCATTTCTCCGGTGTTGGCCTGAACTGCTGCCAGCATGCCCAGCAGCGCCTGACTGTCCGCGGCGCAGTTGGTCAACTCCGCCGCCACGATGATCTGGTGCTCGGCATCGACCGCTGTGTACCCGTTGTAGCTCTGCTCGGAGCCACCACCGGCGTGTTTCATGATCCGGCTGTCCGGATCGGTGAAGCTTTCCTGATCACGGTCATCCGGCACACCAAACTCGCGTTTGTACGAGCCACCGCCCTTGTCCGAGCCATCCGGATGGCGAGGCCGGCGGCCATCGTCTTCGCTGCGCCCCCGGGCCTGGTCCGCTTCACGCTGGCGCGCTTCCAGGCGCGCCTTTGCCGCCTGGATCGCCTCCAGGCGCTTCTCGCGGCGAGAAATCTCGGCAGGAATGTCCAGCTCCGGCTCGTTACGCTCCTGGTCGTCGGTAGCCTTGGCGCGATCAAGCAGCGCCTTGATCTCGCAATGCAATTCGTCCTCGGCCGGCTTCATGCGCTTATAGCTCATCGCCTTGTGGCGGCTGGCGTTGGCTTTTACCTTGGTGCCGTCGACCGCGATCGTGCCAAGCTTCACCAGCCCACATTCGCGCGCCAGTTGCACCACCTGAACGAACAAATTCTCAAGCTCGGTCAGGTGTAGGGCACGGAAGTCACTCAGCGTGCGGTGGGCCGGGAAGTTTCCAGCGGCCAGCACACGCAACGCGACATCCTCGTACAGCTTCCTGGCTAGTTTGCGCGAAGAGAAGACGCCGCTCGCGTAACCATAGATCAGCACTTTGACCATCATCGCCGGATGAAACGGCTGATTGCCCGGACCACCGCCGGCATACCGGGCGTGGAATGCGCTCAAGTCCAGCGTATCGACAGTCTCGCTGATGAAGTAGGCAAGATGCCCTTCAGGTAGCCACTCTCCCAGAGAAGGGGGCAGCAGATAGGATTGGTCGGGTCGGTAAGGAAGGTAACTGGCAGCCATCCCCGTATCGTCCTCGATCTTCCGCCGATTTGGCTTCTGCCGCGCAGGCTCCTAGGCCACCGTAGCTAAACATACGAGAAAAACCGCTTCTTGAGCGCTCTCTGAGACCACCTTGCCGACAACGCAGAAACGGTTGCGGAAAAATCGGCGTTTCCGGCGTACGCCACCCGACCTGGACGAACTATTGCGGACCTGGAACTGGAGTAGCGGAATTCCCCGGGGTTTCAGCGTCGCGCCACAGCGCCTCAGATAGATGCGGTAGCCTTTGGCGGGTCGTCATGGGGTCGGTTCCGGCTGAGGGCGAAATGACACCCTAAGCGTTAGCTCTGTGTCGTTGCACGATGTCAGCGACGGTATTCTTGCTGATACCGAGCTCGCGTGCGATCCAGCGATAGCTGCGTCCCTCGGCCCTCATCGCAACCACCTTAGGCAAAAGTCGGTCTGATTTTGGTCGCACTCCGGCCTGACGACCAAGCCTCTTACCACGTGCCTTCGCAACAGCAAGGCCTGACTTGACCCGCTCGCTGATGAGATCCCGCTCAAACTCCGCAATGCCGGAAAGAAACGTCGCCAGCATTCGTCCATACGGCGACGAAAGATCGAACGCCATTCCATTCATGGCTATCACGGAAACCTTCCAGTTCTCCAGTTCACGTAGCGTATTGAGCAGATCGAGCGTCGAGCGCCCCCACCGGGAAAGCTCAGTGACCAGGATTGCATCAATTTGTCTGGACTGGGCAAGCGCCAGGACTTTCTTTCGCTCGGCCCGGTCGAGTTTAGTTCCTGAACCTGTTTCCTTAAATATTCCCACCACGTCGTAGCCGGCACGGCCGGCGAAGGCTCGCAGATCAAATTCCTGGCGTTCACAAGACTGATCCGCTGTTGAAACCCGGCAGTAAATGGCGGCACGATGTCCCAATTGAACCCTCCTGGATTTTTGTATCGGAACGCCCTGATTTATATGGGCTGGCTGTTGTCCAAAACAGACTATACTTCAAAAGGGACGAATTTGTATGTCACGACGCCATATTTTCACCGAACGGCAGCGAGCAGCGCTGTTCGATCTGCCCACGGACGAACTGTCGCTACTGAAGTTCTACACGCTGGGCGATGATGACCTGGAAAACATTAGGCAGCGCCGCAGACCGGAAAACAGGATTGGCTTTGCCCTGCAACTTTGTGCCTTACGATATCCGGGCCGTGCACTGGCTCCTGGTGAGATGATCCCGCGTGAAGTCCTTTCCTTCGTCGGTGCTCAGCTTGGAGTTCCGGCTGATGCGCTTCTCACTTATGCCACACGGCGCCAAACCCGTCAGCAGCACATGGACACGCTGCGCGAAATTTACGGCTACAAGACCTTCACGGGCCGTGGTGCCCGTGATCTGCGGGAGTGGACTTTCGGCCAGGCCGAAGATGCCAGATCAAACGAGGATCTTGCTCATCGTTTTATTGTGCGGTGTCGGGAAACTTCCACCATTCTGCCCGCAGTATCGACAATCGAGCGCTTGTGCGCGGATGCTCTGGTCGCCGCTGAGCGGCGGATTGAAACGCGGATTGCGGAAAATTTAACAGCGGATGTTCGCGATCACCTGGACAAACTTCTGAGTGAAATGCTCGCCGGCAATATCAGTCGTTTCATCTGGCTTCGCAACTTCGAGGTTGGTAACAACTCGGCTGCTGCTAACCGTTTGCTCGACAGGCTCGAATTTCTGCGTACCCTGAATATCAATCATAGTGCTTTGGCCAGCATACCTGCCCATCGCATTGCCCGGCTGCGTCGGCAGGGTGAACGCTACTTCACCGACGGTTTGCGTGACATCACTTCGGACCGCCGCTGGGCGATCCTTGCCGTCTGTGTTGTGGAGTGGGAAGCGGCGATTGCTGATGCCATAGTCGAAACCCATGACAGGATCGTAGGAAAAACCTGGCGGGAAGCGAAGCGCCAGCATGACGAAACAATTTCCGGCTCTAAAGCCACACTCACGGATACGATCCGTACCTTCACCGCGCTGGGAGCTTCGTTGCTTGAGGCCCGCAGTGACGGAACCCCGCTGGAGATGGCTGTCGCCAGTTCGGTTGCATGGGACCGGCTCGCTCAACTGGTAGCGACAGGGACTCAACTCAGCAACACGCTAGCCGATGAGCCTCTTGCATATGTCGGGCAGGGATACCATCGCTTTCGTCGTTATGCGCCCCGCATGTTGCGCTGTCTGAAGCTCGAAGCCGCGCCGGTCGCCGGACCATTGGTAGCAGCAGCTTTGTCGATCGGAGAGATGAAAGGTGTTGCATCGCCAGAAAGGCGTTTCCTGCGGCCCAGCTCCAAATGGAACCGTCATTTACGAGCTCAGGAAAAAGGAGATACCCGTCTTTGGGAAGTGGCGGTACTCTTTCACCTCCGGGATGCTTTTCGTTCCGGAGATGTCTGGCTCGCTCATTCGCGCCGCTATGGTGACCTCAAGCAGGTACTGGTGCCGATGATCGCGGCGCAGGAAAATGCAAAACTGGCCGTGCCTTCCAACCCACAGGATTGGCTGGCAGACAGAAAGGCGCGACTCACGATCGCTCTTAAGCGGCTGGCCCGGGCTGCCCGTAACGGCACTATTCCGCACGGTAGCATAGAAGATGGAACGTTGCGGATCGACAGGTTGACAGCAGACGTGCCGGATGGTGCCGAGGCACTCATACTGGATCTGTATCGCCGAATGCCGTCCGTTCGGATTACCGACATGCTGCTTGAAGTTGATGCAGCCCTTGGTTTCACAGATGCGTTTACCCATCTGAGAACCGGGGCTCCATGTCGCGACCGGATCGGTCTGCTCAACGTCCTGCTCGCTGAAGGGCTCAATCTGGGCCTGCGTAAGATGGCGGAAGCTACAAACACGCATGATTACTGGCAGCTCTCACGCCTTGCCCGCTGGCATGTTGAAAGCGAAGCCATGAACCAGGCATTGGCAATTGTGGTGGCCGCGCAGGGTAAACTGCCGATGTCACGCGTCTGGGGGATGGGCACGTCAGCATCGAGCGATGGTCAGTTTTTCCCGACAGCGCGGCATGGCGAAGCCATGAACATGGTCAATGCCAAATATGGTTCTGTTCCCGGCCTCAAAGCGTATACTCACGTAAGCGACCAGTTCGCGCCATTCGCTTGTCAGTCGATCCCGGCGACCGTGAGCGAGGCACCGTATATTCTCGATGGACTACTGATGAACGAGGTCGGTCGCCATGTTCGCGAACAGTATGCCGATACAGCAGGATTCACCGACCATTTGTTCGGAGCCAGTAGCCTGCTCGGCTACAATCTCGTTCTGCGAATCAGGGATCTGCCATCGAAGCGGTTGTACGTATTTAATCCCGATACGACCCCCAGGGAGTTACGCAAGTTGGTAGGTGGAAAAGCCCGGGAGGATCTTATCGTTGCGAACTGGCCTGATATTTTCCGTTGTGCCGCGACGATGACCGCTGGCAAAATCAGGCCCAGCCAACTCCTGCGCAAGCTCGCTTCTTACCCACGACAAAACAACCTTGCAGTTGCGCTTCGTGAAGTTGGTCGTATTGAACGGACCCTTTTCATTATTGAGTGGATCCTGGATACGGACATGCAGCGGCGTGCTCAGATCGGTCTTAACAAGGGAGAGGCCCACCATGCGCTCAAAAATGCGCTCCGTATCGGGAGGCAGGGGGAAATTCGCGATCGCACGACAGAGGGGCAGCACTACCGAATCGCTGGGCTCAATTTATTGACTGCGGTGATCATTTACTGGAATACCGTCCATCTTGGTCATGCCGTCACGGAGCGGCGGAACGAAGGGTTGGATGTTCCCCCTGAATTTCTTCCCCACATATCCCCATTGGGCTGGGCGCACATTCTACTGACTGGCGAATATCTTTGGCCCAAGGAACCGAAAGCTTAGGGTGTCATTTCGCCCTCAGCCGGAACCGACCCCTCAGTGGTCCGGCGTTTAATGAAGCAATTGAACGCTGGAAAACTCTGAACGATTTTGGCCTGCATGCTGAAAACCTGAGTACACTCCCGGCTGTGCGCCTGAAAAATCTCGCACGTTATGCTGGTATGACTTCGGTGTTCAATATTGCCAGGATGTCACCGCAGAAAAGGATGGCGGTTCTGGTTGCCTTTGTCCTTGCATGGGAAACGCTGGCGCTGGATGATGCACTGGACGTTCTGGACGCCATGCTGGCCGTTATCATCCGTGACGCCAGAAAGATTGGGCAGAAAAAACGGCTCCGCTCGCTGAAGGATCTGGATAAATCTGCATTGGCGCTCGCCAGCGCATGTTCGTACTTGCTGAAAGAAGAAACACCGGACGAATCGATTCGTGCTGAGGTGTTCAGCTACATCCCTAGGCAAAAGCTGGCTGAAATCATCACGCTTGTCCGTGAAATTGCCCGGCCCTCAGACGATAATTTTCATGACGAAATGGTGGAGCAGTACGGGCGCGTTCGTCGTTTCCTGCCCCATCTGCTGAATACCGTTAAATTTTCATCCGCACCTGCCGGGGTTACCACTCTGAATGCCTGTGACTACCTCAGCCGGGAGTTCAGCTCACGGCGGCAGTTTTTTGACGACGCACCAACGGAAATCATCAGTCAGTCATGGAAACGGCTGGTGATTAACAAGGAAAAACATATCACCCGAAGGGGATACACGCTCTGCTTTCTCAGTAAACTGCAGGATAGTCTGAGACGGAGGGATGTCTACGTTACCGGCAGTAACCGGTGGGGAGATCCTCGTGCAAGATTACTACAGGGTGCTGACTGGCAGGCAAATCGGATTAAGGTTTATCGTTCTTTGGGGCACCCGACAGACCCGCAGGAAGCAATAAAATCTCTGGGCCATCAGCTTGATAGTCGTTACAGACAGGTTGCTGCACGTCTTGGCGAAAATGAGGCTGTCGAACTCGATGTTTCTGGCCCGAAGCCCCGGTTGACAATTTCTCCCCTCGCCAGTCTTGATGAGCCGGACAGTCTGAAACGACTGAGCAAAATGATCAGTGATCTGCTCCCTCCGGTGGATTTAACGGAGTTGCTGCTCGAAATTAACGCCCATACCGGATTTGCTGATGAGTTTTTCCATGCCAGTGAAGCCAGTGCCAGAGTTGATGATCTGCCCGTCAGCATCAGCGCCGTGCTGATGGCTGAAGCCTGCAATATCGGTCTGGAACCACTGATCAGATCAAATGTTCCTGCACTGACCCGACACCGGCTGAACTGGACAAAAGCGAACTATCTGCGGGCTGAAACTATCACCAGCGCTAATGCCAGACTGGTTGATTTTCAGGCAACGCTGCCACTGGCACAGATATGGGGTGGAGGAGAAGTGGCATCTGCAGATGGAATGCGCTTTGTTACGCCAGTCAGAACAATCAATGCCGGACCGAACCGCAAATACTTTGGTAATAACAGAGGGATCACCTGGTACAACTTTGTGTCCGATCAGTATTCCGGCTTTCATGGCATCGTTATACCGGGGACGCTGAGGGACTCTATCTTTGTGCTGGAAGGCCTTCTGGAACAGGAGACCGGGCTGAATCCAACCGAAATTATGACCGATACGGCAGGTGCCAGCGATCTTGTCTTTGGCCTTTTCTGGCTGCTGGGATACCAGTTTTCTCCACGCCTGGCTGATGCCGGTGCTTCGGTTTTCTGGCGAATGGACCATGATGCCGACTATGGCGTGCTGAATGATATTGCCAGAGGGCAATCAGATCCCCGAAAAATAGTCCTTCAGTGGGACGAAATGATCCGGACCGCAGGCTCCCTGAAGCTGGGCAAAGTACAGGCCTCAGTGCTGGTCCGTTCATTGCTGAAAAGTGAACGTCCCTCCGGACTGACTCAGGCAATCATTGAAGTGGGGCGCATCAACAAAACGCTGTATCTGCTTAATTATATTGATGATGAAGATTACCGCCGGCGCATTCTGACCCAGCTTAATCGGGGAGAAAGCCGTCATGCAGTTGCCAGAGCCATCTGTCACGGTCAAAAAGGTGAGATAAGAAAACGATATACCGACGGTCAGGAAGATCAGTTGGGAGCTCTGGGGCTGGTCACTAACGCCGTCGTGTTATGGAACACTATTTATATGCAGGCAGCTCTGGATCATCTCCGGGCGCAGGGTGAAACACTGAATGATGAAGATATCGCACGCCTCTCCCCGCTTTGCCACGGACATATCAATATGCTCGGCCATTATTCCTTCACGCTGGCAGAACTGGTGACCAAAGGTCATCTGAGACCATTAAAAGAGGCGTCAGAGGCAGAAAACGTTGCTTAACGTGAGTTTTCGTTCCACTGAGCGTCAGACCCCTAAAAGGCGGGGAGTGGTCCCCCCGCCTTTAGTTACGTTTCCGGTCAGTCAAAATACTGCCGGATCAGCTCCAGGACCGCTATCACAGCGTTAGACACTGCAACAACTGCCCGCAGAACGACGATTAACAAGTTAATCATCCGTTTGCTCCATACAGAGCAGGAACACCGCTGATCGCCCTTACATTGCCTGTCACAGCGGCTACCTCACGTCAATTGTTTAGATGTTCCCACTCCAGCCAGGGCATTGAAACAGCACCACCTGTTTTTCAACCAGGGCTTTAAACCGTTCACGCCGCGTAAGCGGGGGCTGGAGAAGAACGTCAACAGATTGACCCGCGTAGTATACCCTATTCAGGGTGGTTTGCATTTACTGCACTCATGGCGTAATATTTAACCGTCAATTGTTTAGGTGTTCCCGCCTCCATCCGGGGCAAAACATGAAAACCCGATCTCACCAGTCGGGTTTTTTTGTGCCTCCCTTCTGGCAGAAATCGTATTTCCTCAAATAAGCGCCTAAAACGCTCTCTGTGGCCTTCACTGCAAAAAGAGCAACATTCCCCTGGCTTCACTCTGTTTAACGCGCCTGCGAGCGGCTGACGTGGATAACCGCGGCTAAATCGATCCTCTTTTCCCTGTTAATTTTAAAACTGACAGCTGACACTGGCGTTGATTGCCTGAAAGGCATTGCACGATATGGCAGGCGATTTTCCTGCCAGACTGCCTTGCAGGTGACGCTGTGGCCACATTACCCCCAGGCTACTGCGAGCGGGCGGTGTGACGTTTGCGGCACACCGGGCGCGTGGGTAGTAGCGTTGACGTCAGGGGTGCGTGTCGCAGCCCTGCCGTCTTACGGGGGTGTTCTTAGTTACATCATCCATCATGCTTTTTTCTGCCGAGCCGTTGGCTCGGCGGGGAAAAGCACGGTGGGGCAAAGAAGAATCCGCACTGGAGGTTTCTGCTGGCCACCCTGCCCGGCATTTGCCGGGTGCTAACCTGGGAGCATAGCGACCATTCTGGCCGTCGTGCCGCGTAGCGGCGCTGAAAGGCCAGGCATATTCCCATAATCCACAGAAAATTGAGCCTGAATAACAGTGATCTCTTTATTGAATAAACATCTTTTTAAAGAAGTTAAGAGTGTATTGCAGCTTGTTTTGACCACGATTGCAGGTGACTTTATTTCCTCCTTTGCGGATAACTGTGGATAGTGGTGATTTCGCTGCCGGTTATCCACCGGCGGCGCCAGAACGTCAAAAAATCACGATGGCCACACGTTAAAACTGGAGGAAATTTGAGCAGGTCGCGCCGGCTGGCCAGCACGAAAACCGCCAGGCGGCGGTAAGAGAATTACAGGGGGAGAAAATCAGTGATAATCAGGGGGACCGGATTCCCTCTCCAGCCCCAGATCGAGCTGATACAGGTGGCTGCGTACTCGCTGGGTAAACTGCTCAGGCGACAGCGCGTGCAGTTCGTCTTTCGGCAGCGTCCGTATCAGATGAACGGACATGGCGTAAGCCCGGTCGTCATAGGGCTGTTCTGCCAGCGCTTTCAGCTTCTTCTCGCGCTTACCCTTCAGGGCGGCTTCACGCCGGCGAACCAGCGTGGCGTGCATCATTTTTTCATACCAGCGCCGGCGCGCGGCTTTAACAGAGATTTCTTCCGCCTGGCCATGTTCATCACGGGTTATCCAGCCTGCAGCTTCAGCGGCCACCTGTTCGGCCTGCTCCGCATACAGCTTATCGAGATCAACACCGATCATCTTCCAGAGGCGTTCCGTCAGCACGACATGCTTGGGGAACCACTTGCGGTTAAACGGGTCCCATGTGACGCCTTCAGGCAGCGCCAGTAACCCGAATTCCATCATGTGCTGCAGCAGCCGGCAAACCCGCGGTACCGTCACTTTCCGGATCACGTTCCCTTCGCTGTCCTTTTCGCTGAGCTGCCACGCCATTTTACTGAGGTTGATAGTGTCGATATGGGTAGCCCGGTCAACGGTGCTGACCAGGAGCGGCACAATCGCATCGAGTAATTTCTCCCGCTCCGGGCGGAAGTCGCGCTTCCGGCCAGCCTGCTCGCGCAGCTGCACGAAGTACGGGTGGCGGCTGATCCGCATACGCAGACTTAACGCGCCGGTTTTGCGATCGCGGCGAACAAGGCGGTTGTAGGCATGGCCAAGCTGGCCAGGGAGCTTTTTGAAATTGTCCGGTCGGTACCAGCTGGGTTCCGGGCAGAGACACGCCGTTGAGTGCGTACCGCGACGACGGCGGGTTTTGCGCACGGGCTTGGTGCCTTCATCGAGAAGCAGCTGCAGGGGCGATTCTTTAGGGGACTGGCTTTCAAGCCAGGAGATGAACTCCGGCGAAAGACCTTCTACTGACTCAATGTCAGAAAGCTGTAGGTATGGATTCTTTTGATTCACCAGCCCCTGCACATATTGGCCGGGCTGTATTGCAATAGGGTACGCATTTGCTATAATCCTTTCTGCCAGTGGGCAGTTTGCACCCCCTGATTCCTGAAAGAGACCGGCCAAAGTACCTGTCAGGATCAGGGGGTTTTACTTTTTGTGGCTCCTGCCACTCCTAAGCGGTACATCTCCGGGCCGCTCTTCCCGTGCTAAATTCTGTAATAACCCCGTAAGGTTATGTAAACGCCGCTTAACATATCATGCGTTTCTTAGCGGGGCAATACCTGCGATCCCGCCTTTACATAGTAAGATCACTCTTCAGAATCGTCAAATTTTAAGCCGTCATAATAACTTTTTACAAGAAATTCAATAACTTCAGCCTGAGTGAGTTTTTTAACTTTTGTGATCTCTATCAACATTCTTTTTGCATCTTTGGGGAGATAAAGGTTTAACTGGTCGTGTGTTTCCCGGATACGGTTCCGGTACTCTCTCTGGAACTCCGGGTTACTCTTCTGTTCCTGGCGCTCAGTAACTCTGTTCACTACTTCCTCCCACAGCATACGACTATAACCACCTGAGTATACATGAAAAAACCGCCTTTTCAGGCGGTTTGGAAGTAAACATCAATACGTTCGTGGTAGCATCCAACCTTCATCAAGCATAGTCTTTCGCCACTGGAGATATTTTTCACCCCTGTATTTTTTATGTTGCTCATGCATCCTGGTTAACATTTCCAGCTGGCGATATGCTAGGCCGGCATTGAGCAAGATTATTTCAACAGTAGGTACATGTCGGTTCCGAAGATTCACGACAAGTTTACTATCAGTATACTCCCAAGACTCAATTGTCTCAGCCTCAAACAAAATTCTCTTTTGCTTAATAGAGGCCTGTACAACATAAAGGGCAGCAATCCCAACAACACCAGAGTCCATGTCTATACCAAAATATGTTTTCTGAGCCGGCATGTATTGTTCCTCTTTAGCCGATGGATTAAAGCATCCATAAACTCTCATGCCTGCAACGACCTTTTTGACTCCCTTACTTTTTACCTGGCGTACAACATATGTGATCAGCATGGCATCGAAAACAAGTAGAGCAACAAACCACGCCAATGCCAGGCTTCCACCTAAAGTAAGAAAGCCAGAATATACAGTCAACGGAAGACTTATTGTTAAAATAACTATACTTATGGCTACAGACAGGCGTGACAGATAGTAGCCAACACCTTTTGATTTAGCCATGTTGTTATCGACAACAGTATACGAATATCCTTTCATATCACGCCCCCGCTATACCATCTTTGTCTTTATCAACCGTATTGGTTGGGTTGAAGTTCTTCGGCCCAGAAGGACGTCCACCTGTATTTTTAGCTCCACGACCAAATGCAGCAAACAGGTCGTGAACATGATTCTGCATATCACCAAGAATTGAATCGTTATGCTTGTTACCAATCCAGCTGATGACGTAGTTAGGCATCCTTGCAGGTAATGCAAATACCCTAGCAACCATACCTGTACACATCCTTGCATAGACAAAAAGGATACCTATCATTGACCAAAGGCCAGTTGTTGAATCTGCCTGTACATTTTCCATTGCTGTTTTGAAAATATAGTTAAGCGCGGTGCCAAGAGCCACAATGGCCAATGATGCAAAAATGAACCCCATTACCATCAACAGTGGTCGAATCATCACATCTATCAGGAAAATATATCCATACGTTGACCGGTCCTCATTAGTTTGGCCAATGTTAATATGGGTAGCGGCCCACAATGAAGATGCAACGATACCAGTCAGCAAAGTAACTAACCAATCCGCCATTGCGACAAACCAATAGATAAATGGCACAAATGGAAGCCAAATTGAAAGCGTTAACCCTATACAGAACAGAGCGACTAAAATCATGTATACGATCGGAGCCGCAGTTTTAATTACACCCTTAATAATATCCTTACCTGAAGTGAAGAAATTAAGTAATCCCGCCCCCATACCAGCAGCGTTATTACCATCTGCAACACTCATTGCGACATTAACAGCTCCCCAAGCAGCTAGACCACTCTCAGCAGTAAACATCGTGTAATCACCAATGGCTTTCATTTTCAACAAGGGATTCGTTACATCGCTGTATCCATCGCCAGTGCCGTAGTTTCTAGTGGCAAGCCATGAAGTAACATTAAAGTTGAAAATTTTGGTAATCAACGAATCTGCATCACCACTTTTTGCCGCTTCTTCGATGCCTTTATTGTCAATATTCTGAGCTAAAGCATTATCAGCAGTACCTAAAGGGGGAGTGTAGGTACTGTTTTTCAGTTGTGAATGATATGCCTGGAACAGACCTTTATAATAGTCCGTAGAACCTACATCACCATCACCACTTATCCCTGATACAATAGGTTTCAGATTAGCAACGTCCTTCAGCTCAGTGTTAGCAGTTGCCAGGGTATGATAATAAATACCAAGATATAGCCAGCCTTTTTCCTTTATATCCGACTCCATTTTCTGGAGCATATCATTACTTCCGGCAGCATTGTCTGCAGCTTGCTGTACTTGTTGTTGGTAATCTCTTGCTGCTGTCTGAATTGCAGTTTCAACGTCAGGCAGCTGCCCATCTCCGGAACGCATTTTAGACATATAAGCAGAGTTAAATTGCTCTGCTGTATTCTTCATCTTACTCCAAAGCGAGTCTGTAGCCTGCTGTTGAACTGCATAAACAGAATCAGCGTAACCACTGGAGAATACCGAAGTCCAACCTGTAGGTTTTTGTGGTAATTTAACAGTCCCACAAACAGCAGAACCATTGTCAACTGAAATTGAGTAACTAGAATCACCAGTATTAAACTTCATCTGGCTATTACTTTCATAATGTTGGCCTGAAGCCTCCATCTGAGCTAACCCTTGATTGACACCAAGAGCGCACAAGTTCATTTCGAACATTCCTTTAGCCACAGAAGCCATTTCTGGCATAACTGGCGTTATATAAACAGCTTTGCCACTCGCTAGTTCCGACGCTGTTTTATCTGCAATAACATTGGCAGAACCTACACCTATGATGGACCCACACCACAGGAAGAGCAGTTGTGCAACGGACCATCCAACAACAGTTGGAACCAAAAGGAGCCAGCCGAATGTTGTTTTAACAAAATTGAAGGCATTATTCCCATCACCCTCTATAAACTTCCCAAGTTGTCCTGCCTGATGTAGTTTTTTAATACTGATTATCGCCATATAAATCAGTGCTAATATGGCGATAACCTCATTCACTGTGAAAAATACGTTATTTAACAACCCATCACCTGACGGACTGAAAGGATTATTTACCACTTCACCAAAAACGGTATGCAGCATCTGACGTGACAAATCACCAGACCGTTTAGCAGCCTCTGTAATACTATCAATTCCCAGATCTGCAGAATATGCCGGGGTAATGAAAAGCGATAGCGGCAACAATGCGACCAATGAGTTTCTTGACTTATTCATGCGCCCCCCGAATCTGGCCAGCTTGTTCAAAATTAAATGTATTGCGCACACCGTTATCGTTAATAAAATGTCTCAATGTACCGAATTCTTCTTCAGAATGGGCCTCATTCCGTAATTGCCAACCTAAAAATTCATAAGTCATTGCTTTTACGAACGAGTAGATACAAACAGCAAACATTAAACCAAGTGTTAATGTCACCTTCAGAAGGCTTACATTGTATTCAGTATTAACAATCAATTTTACACAGCCAGCGATTAAAAACAGGGCAACAAAAACAGCTATAAAGAAGCAACATAACCAATATTTCTTATACTTACCGGCTTTAGCTAGATGCTGTTCTAAGGGGATAGAACTCTTTTTAACAACATCCTCAAACGACTGATTCGAAGCTGATTTTTCGTCCGGAGCTTCCAAATTTTTGATTTGCTTCTTAACGAAAGAAGCCCGCTCATTGAGCAGGCTGATAGATTCCCTTAGTGATTTCCACATAAACTGAATATCACTAATTCCGGTAATATGATAAACCGCTTTTTTCATGCGGCCGGGGGATTTTGTAACTTCTTCCCCTGTTTTATTTTCGTCTGTCATTTTCTGGATACTCCCGCGTTCACACTCTCCAGCTGTGCTGCCAGCATCGGTTTGTATGTTTGATATGCGTCGTTCGCCAGGATCTGGCCAAGCAGTACATTTTGTTTCTCCAGCTGCTGTTTGGTTTTCAGCACTAACCAGTTGTTCAGGTTGGCGATATTGATTTGCTCACGCATCAAATCTTCGGTGTTCTTGTTGGTCAACGTCGCCTGGTAAGCAGGGTTGCTGTAACGGCGACCTACTTCGAATTCCTCAAACTCTCTGGCAGACATACGGTTAAGCTGTTTCGCCCTGTTACTGGCCGTCGCCTGGAAATAGGATTCGACTTCCGGCACTTTGCGTGCATCTGCAAGCGCGGCATCAGTGGCCGGGTTCGGTTTGGAGTTGGCGATCATTTCCATCTGAGGTTGTGCGGCCGCGTCGGTGAGCGCCTGGTATTGCTGAATCATGCCCAGGTAAATTCGCCCGCTGGCGCCTTTAACTTCCCCACGACTCAGCTGACGACCAGCACTGCGCAACGCGGTATTTTTCATATAGCGCAGCGCCGCATCTGTCTGCTCATCTGTAAACGTCAGATCAGGTGCCTTGCCTTCTTTGCCGGCGCCATAAAGCAACGAGCTCAGCGACGTATCTGCCCGTGGCATGTCAGATACACTTGGGCAGAATGAAGTCCCGCCAAATGCAGCATAATCCGAACTGTCGCAGTACTGGCTGTGAACTTCGGCCGTTGAAGATGCATCCACGTCGGTTGCGCGTGCCGGCACTTCAAAAATAGCCTTAACATCTTTCGCAGAACTGGCGCTTCCCAGCGTTCGCTGACCGCCAGCGGCCGCTGAGGATACCCCCGCGGCGCCACCGCCAATAGACTGCGCACAAATATCATCCGGAACACGGTACTTATCCTGTGCCTGCAGCAGCCGGTCATTACGTTTTTGCTCGACTTCGAACTGTCGGTTAGTTTCGGCCACCTGCTGCATTAATGCTGCCTGGCGATCGCCCTGCTGGCTGATTGCCGTACCAATGTTAATCAGCGTGGCCTGGATGTTACCTAACAGGCCATTAGCTGTGCTCAACGCCGGCATAACCTGCGTTGAGATGGGAATGCTGCTGTTAACGTTGACCGTATAGGCAAATGCTGACTGTACGCTGAAGGCCAGAATTGAAACGGCCATCACTGACCGTTTTGCGTTTCCGATTTTTATCATCTGAATCCCCTTCTCACATCAGAAATGATTTCTTTAGCGAGCTTCATCGCCATAGTTTGTGATTCTTCTTCAGAATCACGCTCACCACCCTGATTGACCACCATTTCATCAATGATACTTGATGCACTTCCCATAGGGAATCTATTTGCTAATTCTTCCCTTGCTTTTTTCGTTCCCAGCTCTTCATAAAGCACATCTCTGAGCGCTCTGTCTTTTGCAGATGAGTTCAAAGCCCAAAGCAGTTTTGGTCCTAATGTGTTTTTCAGAATGTGGCAAATAAGACCACGTTTTGTTTTAAAAATACCGAGGAATGCAGTACCACTTCCGTCCGGATAAACCCCTTGCGGAAGCTGTCTGAAACGACGCAGGATATCGGCCGGGATGTTGATCTCTAATTGCTTCAGATACTCTTCATCCCCTTCCGTCAGGCGCATCATAAACAGGCTGTTCATGGTTTTAAGCACACTCGAAGGCATATGGCTCAGATACTGAGACGAGAAGGCAGTACGGACGTTGAATTTACGATCTTCAAGGTCAGCGGTGTTCAGCGCATTTTGAATAAAGTCGATGCCGGCAAAGTTATGACACTCATCATAAAAGGTATGTTTAACCTCTTCTGAAAGCTCCCTGATGCGCGCCTGGTGATATGCCCTGTACTGCTCCGGTAAAGCAGGAATGAAGGTTTCTGCGGACTGAGGAAGGTAGTAGTTACGCACAGCCATCTGGCGCGCAAAAAGATACATAATGCCGGACTTGAGCTTACCTGCAGGTGTCGTTCTGTCACCGAGGACGTTTTGCATATCCAGGATCGCAATGCGAGTCTCCGGGCTGAAATCGTAAACCGTGATCCCTGAGAAAATGGCATACTCAGCTGCAGCAGCCTGGAAACAACGTGCAACGAAGCCTACTACAGGCTCACTCCCATTAACTTTTACGTCAGCGTATTGGTTTTTAAATGATTCAGTTTGTAGTTCAGCAATAAAATCGTGAATGGTTGGCACAGCATAACGCTGAGCAACCGTCGCAGCATGAAGATATTTTTTGGCAAACAGCTTATCAACGACTTCCCACCATGTAGCTCTTTCAAACCAGTCTTCACCAAGCTCTTTATCCAGACCTGATTCTTTCAGAGCTTCATTAATCACCGGGTCGTTATACTTAAACAAGTTAGCACTTGAATGCGCTTTTGCTTTGTATACGTTTGATACAACCTTACTGACGATTTGCCCAACGCTCATTGCATCTGGCGGCTGGCCAATTGCCGGATCAATACAGAATGCGTTAAGCATCTGCTTTAAGAATACTTCCTCAAACTGCGTCAGATACCTTGAACCTAACTGCGTATCGCAGATGTTAATACAGTGCGATTCGTCATTGTTCAGGGTGATACTGGCAATCTGGTGACGTTTCTCTGCCGGCAGCTCAGCGCTAATCAGATCGGCGATACCTTTTGCACTGTAGCCCTTATCAATGATGGTCAGATAAGGCAGTTTTTTATCAGCCCGGTAAATCGAACTCAGGTTAAGGCGGTTGGCCAGCACGCTTTTACCGGAACCTGGAACACCGGTGATGACATCGGTAAATTTCTCCTGCAGGGGACTGGCGATTTGATAGGGGAACAGCTTGCCATCGAGAGTGATGAAGTTGATATTGCCTTTACCATGCCAGGGACTGGCCGGACGTTCAAAAGGTAACATCCGCAAGCCTTCACTCAACGGCGGATAATGCAATGAGCCAGGTGTGGCCGTGGTCAGCCCCGGAACGGATGCAATCAGTGCGCTACCTGGATTGCCATATGTCTTGGACACACCTGATACACCCCAGCCTTCAATCGCCTTAGTTAAAGCCGCCAGGTTGCGTTTGGCTTCATCCTTAGTGTCGCCCCAGGTGGCAAAGTTGATGGCCATGATAGCCGTTGGATCGGTTTCGCTCTGGGCCCGGACATAATCCATATCACGCGCGATATTACCGAGTGAGGGAATGAAACGAAGGAAAGATATGATTACTGATGGCCAGAACAGTGCTTTTTTGCCCCCGCCTATAAAGTCATATTTTATCCGGTACGGGATTTTCCGGTTAATCGCGTTGAATAACTGCTTAAATTTGACAGGGTGAAGTGGTGGTAACTCAAGGGCAACAGAGCCGTAATACTTACCATCACAGTAAATCAAGCCACCATCTTCTTCCAGTTCCCCTTCCATGATCTGGATATTCAGCCGCGGCGGCAGCACGGAGTCGATATTGTCTTTCCGTGGGGCGCCATAAATTCGCAGATTTTGGTCAAACGGCGTGCGAGGGTACCAGTTTTCTGATGTTGAATTCCGGAACAGCATCTGACGCATCATTGCGCCAGCGTGTTTGACATCAAGGACATCAACCAGAAGCCCCATTCCCGATTCATCATCCCCCTGAAGCATACCAATCAGGCGCCACAGCATCGCGTCATGCGTGATCTTCAAACCTTCAAGCTGAAATTCGATTGGGTTCTGACTGAAGCGCGTCTGCGGGATATCCTTCAGTACGCCGGCAGCTTTTGCCTGTTCGTTTTTAAGTTCATCCTTCGCAATCATCCCCTTCGAGGTATACAGCACGATGTAAGCGCGTTCACGGCTGTAATGAGCGGCGATTTTTTTTGCGTCATCGGCGATCAGGTCTTTAATGTCTATCTGCAGACGCTCTATTGCTGCTACCTGCGGTTTATAAACATTATTCAGCTCTTCCTGGTTCTTGGTAAAGTCGCGTTCGAACACCACAGACAACTTATGGCCGCTGTTAATAAAGGAATTCGACAAGGAGTTTGAAAGGTGCATGATGAAGTCATTAAACGACTTCTCGTCAAACGATGATTTAGCGCCCTGAACCTCAATAACGGTAAGAAAATCGTTGTTCTTAGTGGTCAGAATGTACGGAGCCCTGATTTCAGGATGCTCAATGCGATCCTGCGACGTAAGCCCTACAACCGTTGTCAAATCACAGTATTTTAACGAGTCATTTGATGTCAGATTGCGTGAGATACCTTCGATCACATCCTCAAAGAAAGAAATCATTTAAAACCTCTCTTACCCTTGTAAATTTCATTCCAGTCACTTACATCCGGCAATTCGTCTGACTCTGCAACAGAAGCGACAAACTCATCGTCAAAATTCATGGGAAGTAACTGATGGTGTTTTTTTATCAGGTGCAGTAAATCGTATCCATCATCACTGCCGGTTTCGTTTAGAACTACGTCAGTTGTGCTGAGCAATATCTGTTTAAGTTTCTGCGCCTTTTCACGGTAAGAATCGTCCGTTGACTTTTCCGCCTTTGCAATTGAACGAAACAGCAGGCTGTAGAGTTTTCGGTTTGTATTTCTCTTCAGCAGAAGTCCGGTTTGAGTCTCTAGTTTCATTTTCTCCGGATGTTCGAGCGACAGGCATACAGAGCAAAGCATTCTCTCTTTCTGTCCATCTTCTGCGAGGGAGAAAACATCTTTGCTCTTTATCCCGCACACATGGCATCTGGCAGGTTGTTCATTCCTGGTGAGCTTAAAATCTTTCATGAGGGAACTCCGATATTGGCCCCGCAAGGCGGGGCCGAAGGGACATTACAGGGTTGCGTCAACGCCAACAGTTGAACCAACAGAAGAGATCCATGCGGTCAGGCCGACCAGGCAGGCACCAACAACCATTGACCAGAAGATGAAGCTGCCACTGATATCTTTCCCGCGTTTGTTTTTAAGGAAAAGAGAAACAAGCCCGACAATAAAGAACACAACACCAATGACTTTACCGCCGGTAATCAGACCAGGCTGGGTACTGGCAAGACCTTCCGTGAAGGTATTGATTTTCTCCCAGACAGTCGTTTCAGCCGCAGCCTCTTTGCTCAGTAATGCCAGCGGCAATACCACTAACGATTTTGCCACCGTTCCGCGCAGCTGATACGCTGCGATGGATGCAGATAATGCCTTGTCTTTGATAAGTTTAACAATTTTCATAAAGTATCCTTTTTGATTACCAGTGAATGTTTAATGTGCTCTGCAACGCATCGAGCGTTTGTGTATCGAACATCAGAAGTAGTCCACATACAATTTTCACAATGGATGCCCCTCTCGTACCCGAAGCTGACAGCTCCGTATGGCCCTCAAGGTAAGAGTCTTTCAACCCCTTTATCCCCCTGTAAAAAAAGTATGCGCCGAGAATTCTAACAATCCCCAGCACTGCGTTGACTGCTGCGGCTCCCATGCCAAACGTAGATTCGCTCGCATAACTGACGGGTCCGAAGCTAACATCGCCAAATCCTAAAGTGGCACCGCCTGAGTTCATCTGTGCCTTCAACGTGATGAGGCATACACAGAAGATGATACCGGCAAAAATTCTGCCAACTTCCACACCTTTTGTTGAATGCCTGGCCTGCTTCCGCAGGCTCATCAGATATCCAATAACACCAATGATCCCAACGACTGCAGCGACACCTATGATTAGCCTTGTCAGCGGTTCCTGACCACCGTTAGCAACCTGAATTAATACCGATTCTAAATCCATAGTTTCGCCTTTTTGGGTCCTGTTTAGCGGATAAGGCCTTTACTTGTAGTAACGATTCTATTTTCAGTATCGATACCCGTAATGGTGACTCCGCCAAGTTGACTACCGACCTTCACAGCATACGTCTGGTTTTTGTATTTTACCCAAGCAAGATCGCCAGATAAATCATTAATTGAAAAACCTCTCAACAAAGGTAATGCCTGCGACGTTGCCCCCGAAATTGTTCCACTCTGATTACCAAATGAAGGCCCATAACCAGCGGCTTTCATTTTCAGTTCCTGAACCTGATTGTTCAGATTTTTGATTTGTTCATTAGCGCTTTGTAACTGACTGGAAAGGATCATCATTCCATTTTTAGAAGTTGATTCTATCGCGTCCAGCCGTTCCTTTTGCTGCAGCAAAATCCCGGAAATTTGCTCGCGGAAGTCACCAGAATCCTGCCCGGCAGGGGCAGCCTGTACGTTCTGACGTTGCCCTGAAGACTGGATCGTGCCATTCCCGGCCGCAGGCGCAGTGTCACTATCGGAGCCCCCAAACAACCAGACTAAAAGCAGGATAGCTATGACAGCGATACCACCAATCCATGCATAGTCACTAATCTTAAGCGGCTTTTTGTTTGCTTTTGCTGCTGGCGTCACTGTCGGTTTTGGCTTTTCAGCAGTCTTAGCAGACACCGGTTCCTGGGCAGGAGCTGCTTCTTTTTTATTGTCATCTTCAAACAGATTCATTATCAATCTCCTTAACGGTAATACGGGTTACTGGAGCCATACCCGTAGCCGGGGTAGCTGGGAAAGTTTTGCTGAGGGTAATTTGGAGCCGGTGGTTGTGGCATCTGCTGAGGCGGCACACTGGTGAGTGTCGGAGTAGCTTGCTGCTGCGCCTGCTCTGCAGAAGCATTTTCCATATTCTCGCCACAGTCGCTTTCATACACCGGCGCGACAAACTGGATGCCTATGAGCTGATTACGGTCAACCGTAACCTGCTTCACCGGCAGACGGGCTGCATCGTCAGCCAGGACACGCCCTGCCTGTTCACCCATCCCGCCAATAATGGTACCGGCTACAGCCTTCCCGTTCGGTGTGCCAGTTGAGCGGTATGCGTTCCCGCCGTCAGTGATAATCATCTGCGAATTGCTGTCCGCATACAGCTGACCAGTTCGGCCTAATCCGTTAGCGACAGCCGGCAGAATAATGCGGCTGAACCAGCGGTTATTTACATTTGAGGAAACGGCAGCACGCAACGAGTCGGAAGCCACGCCATACGCATCAACCTTACACTGCACCCCGTTCAGCTCCATGCCAGTAAAGTGAATTCGAATACCATTGCCGGCAAGACGGTTTTGACCGGAATAGAATTTGGCGCCGGCCTGCGCTCCAGTAGGAACATGGGCAATAGCAATACTGTTCTGATCGTCACTGTCCATCGCCGTATCCATTACTGCCGGCACAAGCGTGTAAGCCGATACCAGCCGGGCTCCTTTATCTTTGGCCTTATTTTTCGCCCCCTGTTGTTTTTCAGCATCCGGCTTTTTGTTCTGCGGATAGACCGAATCAGTCCACCCTGAGAAGGTGCCGCCGTTCTTGTCATTTCCCTCCGCTCCCAGAGGGGTTGCAAGAGCAACGCCCGTGACAACTGGTGTTCTGGCCTGATCTATTTTCTGCAGTAACGTAGCCACCGCTTTAGCCTGACGCTCACGCTCTTTCTGCTCAGCATCATTCGCCTTACTGTTATCACCAGACTGCTTTGCTGACGATTCCCACGAATATTTTGGCGGCGGTGCTTTGGTGCCGTAATCAACGGCCACCGGATTACTGGCTGACAACGTGGATATGAAGCTATCCCCCGTGAGCGCCGCTTTATCTGAATTATCAACATTCCACTCATTCAGCAGTTTGTTGTATTGAGGATCATTGGGTTTTTCCCTGCCTGTTTTGCCTTCCAGTCCCTGGGCCTTCACCTGTGACCCGCCCGTTGCCGGCTCATCTGATGAGCCAAACAACCAGTACCCTCCCAGAAGAGCCACCACTGCAGCGGCACCACCGACGTAGAGCATCATTTTTCTGGTTTCTTTACCTTTATCTGTAGCCATCGTCCTTCCCCTTAATTCAGCTCAACTTCAACGTCACGCGCCTGACCGTTAACCGAAAAAGTCAGTACTGGTGTTGCCGGCAGCACGTAAACATGTGTGCCATCGATAGCGGAAAGCGTTTTTTCAAACTCATCCTGCAGCTGCATGTTACTTCTGACGTAGAGCTCATCACCGATCTGCCAGACTTTGGTACTACCTGGCGCGTTTTTAAGTTTCAACCGCTGAGCATCTTCAGGTGGGATACCGTCGAGCACGCTCTGCAGCTGCTTGTCATACAGTGAGATTTTTTTCTCAGGCGTAGCGGTATAAACCGGTGTGTCAGGACTGCGTTTCGGGATACGGAGATCCAGACGATAATCAACATCAACGGTTTTTGATTTAACGGAAGGTTCAGCCCCCTTCACGTTAATAATGACCGGCGTGGCAAGCCCCTTCAGAAGCACTGTAATGTTCCCGCTGGCATAGGCATTGGTCGGCTGGATTGTGAATACCGCCGATCCTGCAATATAGCCAACACACAGTTCACCACCAGACGCACAGGGACTCGAATTATATGGAGGGGCACCTAATACCCAGGGGTGTCCGGTCGCATCCGAAAACGTCACTGTTGTTGCCTGGTTTGGAAATACCCGAACCTGCGGAATGGATGCGCCTGCTGACAGTGATACCGTCTGGCTTGAAATTCGTGGGATCGGCGTTAACGGTGAGGTTTTGGCCGCCGCGCTCATATCTTCCATTGCGCTGCGGGCCGACCGCACCTGACCAGGGGTAATAGGCTGGATCTGCTGCAGAACAGGTGCAGGTAACTCTTCCAGTGTCTGCGGATTAACATGTGTAACCTGCTGCTGTGGTGGAGGAAGCTGCGGCATGGGTGCAGGAGGCAATGCAGTAGTTGGCCGCTGTTGGCCCTGCGCCTGCTGCTGACCTTGTTCCTGCGCTGTTTGCTGTGGTGGCTGTTGCGCCTGCGCCTGCTGATTTACGGGCAACCCGGAACTGGCTTGCTGCCATTGAGCAATATCACCACCAGGCACAGATGGCGCCGTTTGCTGCGACGGTCCATTACCAGTCGGAGCATCAGCTGCAGATACAGAATTTGCCGAAAACAGTGCGGCCATAAGTACAGTTAAAAGTTTAATCTTCATGATTGACCTCAGTAGTTCCGGGGTTTGAGAATGGCCTGCGCTACTTGAATACCCCGTGGATCTTCGTCTTCTTTGACGCGGCGTACCTGAACCATCAAATCGTAAGGTTGTGCTCTGTAGTCCTGAGCCTGGCCAACAAGCTGAACAGTCACCGGAATGCGGTATTGCCAGGCATAGGTTTTGGTACCACGGATAAGACCTTCCGTGATCAGGGTTCCAGGAGTTGTGGAAAGTTTTACGTTCAGACGTTTTTCACTGATATCTTTCAGCAGCCCACTATCGGTCAGCGCTTTACGGAAACTAACGTACCCTTCCGCACTAAAATCGCCACGGACGCTGGTTAATTGGTTTTCGTAATTCACAAAGTTCAGTGAAAGCGATTTGATCATTGTACGGTTTGCAAAATCCATCACCTCTTCCGCCGTGTAAGCGGGTTCATCGGTTGGGTGTACTTCTGTGATCATGCCCCCGTTCGTAGCAATATATTTGGTTTTTTTCTGGTGAAGCCAGTACCCCTGAAGGCCAATGATAATGATTGCGACTAGTATGATTAGCGTCTGAATCAAAATTACTTTTAAACCATGTTTCGATACGATTTCCTGTACCGTTCGGTTACTCTCTTCAGCCAGAGCTGGAGCAAGAGCGTTGCTGTCCTCATCAACACCTGAGTTTTGATCCAACTCATTTTGATCCATAATATTTTCACTATTTTGTGTTTTCATAGAGTTTCTCTTTTCAAAAGTTTGTGTTAGAAAATCACGCAGATCGTTAATGAACAATGAGGTATACATGAGCGAACATAATGATTACGAATCCTGTGCAGTTATCATGTGCGAACGACGAAAAGCCACCGCCGTTTTGCGCAAAATCCCGCCAGAAAATCTTGAACAACTCATTAATATGTGGTCCGACATTGCACAGGGAATGATCGAGAAATTTAAGGAAGAACAGAAGGCCACTGAAGAGAAAGCCGCAGCCACAAAGCGGTTCATGGAAGAACACAATATTACGGCTGATGAAGCTCTCCAGATTTTCGAAAATCTCTTTGGTCCGTCCACGAAAAGTAAATCCACTTTTGGAAAAGTGAAGTACCGGATCGAAGTTGATGGTAAGACCGTAACCTGGACAGGAAAAGGTCGCCGACCTGCAGCGTTTGCCGAGATGAGCGACGATGAGCTCAAAAAATATGAAATCAGCTGAAGACTGGCTCCATACTGTCAGACGATTCATGAATGAAGATTCGCTTGATATGTATGTAGACTCAAAACGTGATGTTCTACCTGCCACAGAATTTATGCGTTTACTGACCGCGGCGGAACACCGCCGCGTTGAAATACGAACCGGCAAGCTATTCGATAAAATCCCGAAAGGACTCTTCCGGTAGTTACAGATGGAACGGGAATGCATCACTGTTTGCATCCTCACCACTTCCACTCGCAGCTGCCGGATTGTTTAATTGCACATTTTTAGAAGATGCGTTGGGCAGGATACCTGACGTATCTGGCAGTCTGGATGAAATCGTTGACCACGGGTCCAGCGTCGTATTAGTCAGGCTCCCCCACTTCTCATTAATCTTCGATTTAACCGTATTGCATACCTCATCCTTCACCTTATCAATAATGTCGCTGATAGACGGAAACTGTGGGATTTTAAGTGATACCGATAGCGACCCCAGGCACTGTCCGAGAGAATCAGACGTACTGGATTCGCTTTTTGCGGCGTTGTTAATCCTTTCCACTTCCTGCTTATAGGCAGCATCTGCACCAGCTTTTGCCAGTTCGTATGCTGCACAGGTCTGTGTTGCCGCAAATGAGCTCACAGAAATGCAGGAAAACCCTACTGCAACGAGTAGGGTTTTTGTTTTATGGCCGAGGCGCTGACTTTGCGACTGGTGCATGAGTCTGTTCTCTCCTTTCATCATCTTTTCTTTTTGCAGCATTCGAAGGATGAAAAAGCTGCTTCATTACTGTTTTGTTTTTTACCTCATCTGAGGCCGCTTGTAAATGCTGAGGCTGTTTTTCATTTGCAATTGTATTTTTGTAAAGCAAATTTTTACCCCCCTGATCTACATGTCCATAACCATGCAAAACAATTCCACTTTCGGCATTTTTATTGATTGCTGAAAGAGTCATATACGTTTTCCAGTTTCCGTCTTTATCAATACGCTTGTTCACTTTTCCAATCACGCTATGGTACTCACCGGACTCCTTATCCTTTGCGATCCCCTGCATGAATCCTTTACGCGACTCAACAAGGAAATAATCCGGGCGTTCGCCTTTTTTATGCGGTGCGATCAGCAAAGGTGTACCCGCGGTTTTTGACTCTTGAGGGAGTTTATAGCCTGTGGGCTTTGTCATGCTTTCTGGAGCTGGCTTACCATTAGGCAGGAACCAGTACAGTTCTTTTTCAGGCACGGCCTCACGGCTGAGATCAACACCGGTAATCTGCTGAATTGTTGTGCGGAGCTTCTGGAAGGTTGCAGCATCATACGGAACCAGTTCAGAAGGCTTATAGGCCTGTTCATTCCCTGCTGTTGGCTGTGGGTATACAGGCTTTACTTCCCACTCATTACGTTTGGTCTGGATAGTTTCATAACGAACGATCTTGTTGCTTTCATCACGGACAGGTGCATTCACCTCAACATCCACAAATCCCAGCTTTCTGACTGTAACAAGACGTTCGGTGTCTACACCAGCATCTTTAACCGCTCTCTCAAGGTCTTTCCCCCAGAGTGTCTTCTCTCCATGTTCATTTTTGAGGGTGACAAAGTAGTTCATGGATTCATCTTCTTTCCACTCATACTTAGCACGTCCATGCGCGACGATAACGCCTTTCTCCCAGGGTTCACCTGCAGCTTTATCTTCCTTTTGAGTATCAGATGCATTCTGCTTCTTCGGCTGCACAGAGGCCGATTCTTCCCAGCGCATTCCATTCTGCTGAACTGATGAATTTGTCTTTTCGTTTGCCCCTTCCTGCTTATTCGCATTTGAATCAGCAACATTTTCTTTTGCCGTTTCTTTTGCTGTTTCATTTGCTTTTTTGAGTTCGAGCAATTTAACCCTTTGTTCTGGGTTAGTCAGTTTCACCTCAATGTTGTATTCACTGATAAGGTTAAACACTCGCTCTTTAAATTCGTCACTGCCGGTGATTTCAATACCACGATGATGTTGCTTATCCGCGGTTAGAACGGCCGCCAGGATCATCTCGTCACTCTGGCTGGCTTCAGGGGTAGCCATACGCAGATGTGAGCCGTAATCGTAAAACGCATCCTGTCCATCAAGCGTATACGCCGTATAGTCTTTCTCTGCTCTGTACCCAAACCGGGCAATTAACCCTTCCAGGTCTATACGTTCTTTTGGGGGCGTTTCTGCATTATCGTTGGTTGCCCAGCGTATGCCGTTTTCCAGTTCTTCGTTTGTTTTTTTCTTCTCCTCGGTTTCATTTTCAGCCGGGGCGGTATTAGCTACAGATTCGCTGGGCGCTATCCTTTCAGGCTTTTGCTGAGCGGAGTCAGTTGTTTCACCGCCAAAGGCCATCATAGCGGCATACGCCTCAAGATCACTGGCGCTATTACTCTCTTCATCATCGCCGTCTCGATCTGTTGGTGCGGTGTATTCCGGTTCAGCAGCTGCAGGGGTGCTGGACACCGGCACAGCTTCCTCCGGTTCGGCAGCTGCAGGGGCGCTGGCCACCGGCGCGGTTTCCTCCGGTTCAGCAGCTGCAGGGGCGCTGGCCACCGGCGCGACTTCCACCGGTTCAGCAGCTGCAGGGGCGCTGGCCACCGGCGCGACTTCCACCGGTTCAGCAGCTGCAGGGGCGCTGGCCACCGGCGCGGTTTCCTCCGGTTCAGCAGCTGCAGGGGCGCTGGCCACCGGCGCGGTTTCCTCCGGTTCAGCAGCTGCAGGGGCGCTGGCCACCGGCGCGACTTCCACCGGTTCAGCAGCTGCAGGGGCGCTGGCCACCGGCGCGACTTCCACCGGTTCAGCAGCTGCAGGGGCGCTGGCCACCGGCGCGACTTCCACCGGTTCAGCAGCTGCAGGGGCGCTGGCCACCGGCGCGGTTTCCTCCGGTTCGGCAGCTGCAGGGGCGCTGGCCACCGGCGCGGCTTTTTCAGGATCTGCAACGGCAGCGCTGTCAGTCGAGCTGTGGTTAACGTCAGTAATGTTCGGGTTATCAGTCGGCATAGTGTCTACCCTGTTCATTTGATTAATGGCTCCTTCTACCTGCAATCTGACTTGCTCCAGCCCTTCAGAGACATGCAAATCGTTGTAGTCAGTAAGCCCTTCTTTCGGGTTGCTAAAGGCAGGGACCAGAACATGGCCGGCAGTCAGCTCTGCAGCTTCTGTCGCTTTTTCTAGCCCAACGTTCTCGTCTTTATAAATGTCATTGTCAGCAAGGAAGTAATGAGTGCTGTTTGGAAAGGTGTCTTTCAGGCGGCCAGCAACTTCCACCATGTTGCCGGCATTAACCGTCATGATCACAGGCTGATTGATGGCTTCGCTGATACTGGCTGCTGTCGCATATCCCTCGGCATAAAGCAGGTTGTCACCATCCTTCAGTTGACCACCCACAACGAAAAAACTCCCCCATGCCTGGCCGTCTTTTTCAAGGTGTTTACTACCGTCGGACCAGATGCGCTCAAGGGTCCTGAACTCGCCATCAGCATTAAACAGAGGGATCACAACGTTGCCCCGCTCATCAGCTTTAAGGCCGTTAGCGGCAATGACCTGTTTGTTTTTCAGGTATGCCAGATCTCCCGTGGCATCCGGAAGCCGGTTATATTCTTCCATCAACCGGTTAGCGGTCTGATCAAACTTATCCGCTTGCGCTGCAGCTCTTTGTTCACGCCTTGCCGCAGCATCAGCACGGAGCATGGCCATTTGTTCAGGGTTAGGGGCTGCGCCGGTAGATACCCATTTCTGAATTTCACCACCGTTCTTATAGTCCCTGTACCACCCTGCAGGTCGGCCATCCAGAAAGGCGGCATACACCCCCTTTCTTGAACCAGCTTTACCGTCCACGGTATCGACATAATGCTTCTGGCCATCGAACTCTATGGGGTCTTTGATAATGGCACCGCGCTCTTCAAGCCACGCCGTAAATTCATCTTCAATGGCTTGAATATCCAGGGGCGGTTCTTCGATCACTTTATTGGGGTCAAAAATCCACTCTTTCAGCCGGCTCAGGTTGGCCCCCGGCTGTGCATACCACACCTTTTCTTCCTTCACGTAGTCCAGAGCATTACTGCCATCAGCCAGTTTGCCGGCCGCACGTATTGCACGTTGGCGATCGTCAAAGGGAATACTCAGACGGGTTCTTTCAGTTGCAATTTCAGGTTTCGCCATACTGTCTACCCCTGTAGTTATGTGTTATCGCTGAGAGCGCCGGTACCACCACGGCCGCCCGGTAAGTTTTTTCCCGCGGATAACCCGGAGAATGACCTGGTACAGCACCGGTAACGTGTAGCCCATCATGGCCAGCAGAAAGTAAAAGAGAACCACACAGGTGCAGATAACAAAGGTTTTTACTGACGGGAACGGAAACCAGATGAAGTACACAAGAAACGAGATAACAGGCACACCAAAAACCGTCAGTGGCCGGCCGGCATAACGCCATTTGTTAATGTCCATACTTGCCCTCTTTTAACGCCAGATAGTCCATATATCCTGCGACCTCGATGACTTCCGCTTCGTCGATCAAACCTTCCTGGTGCATTGCCCAGGCGTTCTGAATCAGACTGCGGTTTTCAGCGATCAACAGGTCGTCGATGTAGCGGCCCCACTTGCTGTAATCAACGTCATAGAGTTTGCGGCGCAGGCTGTTATCAATGACGAGATATTCACGGACAGCCTTGCGCCGGCCGTCTTTTGTTTTAAGCAAGCGTTGCACGATGATGTAAGAAAGGATACTCAGCAGGTCAAAGGCGGCAGCTTCACGCATTTCCGGCGGATAGTTCTGCAATGATCGGGAAATGGCTTCTCCGACCGTTTTGACGTGCAGTGTGCCAAGACAAAAGTGGCCGGATTTACCTGCCAGTACAGCAGCTTCAAATGACAGGCGGTTAAGGAGCTCACCAACCCCCATAATCTTCGGAGAACGACGGAGCCCGGAGAGAGTGATAAAATTGTGGAAGGAATCAATATCGCGCCCAATCTGTGACTGTGCCGGCGCCGGAGCAATCCAGTCTCGACTTCCCAGGCGATACTCGATGGGATCTTCAACCGTGATGATTTTCCGGTCCTGGTACGTTTCACCGCAATACTGGAAGATGCTGGCCATCAGGGTTGACTTGCCCGATCCCGTCTCGCCGCATATCAGTCCGAGGCCGGCAGCCGGCAACAGAGAATTAAACAGGTCCGGCTCAATACCCATTTGTTTAAGCTGAGGAATAACCTCATTCAGAACACGGAGTGTCAGAGACATTGCCGCTTCTGTTTTATAAATATCGGCCTGAGTAAAGTTCGCGCGGAACCGGCGGGTTTCGCCGCGGCCGAGTCCAATCGTGCCCGCTTCATCACCTCTTAGCTGGATAGCGGTATTAACGACCGCAGCACTTTTCAGCGTCCCTTTGATCTCCTGACCGAACACCTTATCAACGGTACGTTCCAGCTCCAGGTTGTCGAGCGGGTAAGATGTCATGGGCAACTGGCGCCCATGACGTTCTACCCAGATTTTATCTCCGCCCTGCAACAGAATATCGGACACTTCATTGTTTGAGCAGTGTACGAGAAAACGTTCCAGCGTCTGGGGCGTCAGCGTTGGACCAAAATTGAATGCTTCCATCTACTGCCCCTTAACGTATGGTCGGTTTCCAGCTGCGTTTGTTGATGTCAAACTCAGCTTGCTGCTTCATACGTTTCGTTTTATCGCCCAGCATGAGGCGGTTTTTATCCCCTGTAACTGTTTGCTGCTGCTGTGTGATGACTGGAGCCTTAATCATGCCCTGCTGCAGTAGCGTGCTGTAGCGCAACATGCCGGTGTAATCCCGTGTGAGGCGATTGAAATTAGCAGTGAATATCTCATCAGCTTTTTGGCGACCGTCAGACCAGCCCAGCGCGACAGCTTTTTTCCAGATATCACGTTGTTTCCCGTCCTTCGGCATTGCCGCCGGTTCAGGCAATTCGATCCGCTGCGCCATCAGCCCGGTCAGAAGATAGCTTTTCCAGGTCGGTGGGTTACTGACAAAGCGCGCCGGCACCACAATGTCATAGGCACGGTTGGCCGTTCGGATTTGCTCATTGGTAATGTGTGCAACGTCTTTAGCTTCAGCAATGACTGGAGGCAGGTAGCCTTCAGAAGAGATCAGCGGCTGGAACGAATACATGTAATCAAGGTTGCTGCGCTGATTTTCCAGCGCGGCGCGAATTTCTTTAGCGCGTTCTGCCTTACCGCCGCGAAATCCAATGGTGTGCGCTGCGTCGTTTAGCATACTGCCAGTAACATCGGCCTCATCGTCACTTTGGCTTGGTGGGTCCATGTAGTAATCCAGGCCTTTAACATCGGAGTCGTCCGCGCGTGCAACGTTCGCAGCAAGCAGCGGTAACGTCAGAAGCACGATCAGTTTAAGTTTCATGGGCGGGTCCCTCTGAGGAATGAACCTTTCTTCGATGGTGTGAGGTAAAGCAGCTGCAGTTCACCGGGTTTCTGGTTGATGGTGGCACGGTACTGCGTTTGTTGTCGGATCAGGGTCAGCAACTGTTCAAACGTAACCTTCGAACCACCAACATCGATATTGAGTGGAAGCGGTAACTTAATCCCCTGACTGGTGAATTGAAGGCCACGCTGTTTAGCCAGTTGCTCCAGTAATTCGTAAGCATCACCCTGCCAGCTCACACGAACATACTGACTGTTTGCATTGATAATGGTAGGGAATTTGTAACGGGTCCTGTTAATGGCTCCAGCCTGGTAAAGCTCATCCTGTGCGAGTTTTATCTTAATGGCTTGCTCACGCAATTCCTGATCTACCAGCTGCTGTGCAGAGATTTGTTTTTCCTTTTCGCTTTGAGAGGCACACCCGGCAAGAGCTAACACAGAAACGGCCGCGAGGACCGTTTGCATTTTGATTTTCATTTCTTACTCCATTTTACTTCGGATTGAATTTGTCGTCGCTTTCACTTCTGAATTGCATTTCATTTTTACTATTATTTTGCTCACGAATCAAACGATGTTTCTCGTTTTGAGCATACGCCTGCTGAGCGGCATCTGTGAAGGTAATGCCCTGCGCGACAGGGTGATTGTGGTTCACAGCTGCATCGACGATACGATTACAGCACAGTTCCTTAAACTCGCCGTCACCATCAACACGTACAGATTTGGCTTTACCAGCAATCGTTAATGCAATTGCAAGATCAGCCGTTTTCTCTTTGTCGATTCCATTACTTTCTGTCAGCACAATATGACCACGATCAGCCGCTACCGGTTTACCGTCGCGCTCAAAGATAACAGTACCGTCTTTCAAAAGCCGTGGCTTGACACCATGACGTGCTGAGGCCATTACGGCCACATCATCACGATCATGACTGGTGATGGCGTTAAAGGTACGGTTGAACCCGATCTGCTCAACCAGCTGCTGTTTATACTTCTCCTTCTTCCTGGAGGAATAGGCAAAGCCCCTCATTTGGCTGAGCGCTGCCTTATCACCCTTCAGTGCTTCCTGTTCGACCCACTCCCGGTAAGAAAGCCGTGGGTTAGCCGCTCTGAAACCGTTGCGTTCTTCACGCAAGCTAAGCCGCAGATTGGCAACCGCCTGCAGGCGTTTGAACTCAGCCAGGTTGTACATCAGCTTTCTGGTATGAGGATCTGAAACAGAATGCCGGACGTTATTTTTCACCAACCGGGTATGTTGGGCAATTTTCCGGTATTCATCGGCGATGCGATCCTTATCCGGAGAATATATCGGTAAATTGTTCCGGTAGGCGCGATAGCGACCCTTGAGCAGCATTCTTTCTTCTGCGCGCTCAATTTTACGCTGCAGACGTTTATTGGCATCTCGACGATAAGCACCAGGGGTATATGCGGTTTTAAATACCGATACTTTGGCCGGTTCAATATGTGAAGGCTGGTATTCACCAAAGCGCTCTTCCATCGACTTCAGGGTATATTGCGCCTTGTTAAATACCAGACTAGCCTTAACAGCCGTCTTCTGGTTTTGATGTTCGTGGGTAATGACGTAGCCCTTTTTCCCCTGTGCTTTTTCGACACGAAGACCGATGTCTGCAAATGTCTTATGCACATCATCCCAGCTTTTGGCCTCACGAAGCCCAGCTGAAACATGGATCAAGTTTTGACGACTACCGCCTACCTGTTCATCACCAACGATATAGCGATAGAGCGTTTCAACCCCCTCTTTATTCTCCATCTTGTTGATGCGATCGAGTGAGCGCCAGTTGCCCCGCTCTTTCTTGCTGTGAGGGTTCCGGACAATCTGTTGACGGTCATTAACCACATATGCACCGTTTGAATGGGACCAACCATTCTTCAATTCCAGTAAGCGGCACGCCTGATGAAGAGTGTCTTTGGTAAAGCTCGATGAGGCTGCTTTATATGTCTGGGGATTGATGCGGTTAACAGCAACATGCACATGCAGGTTATCTGTATCCCGGTGGATGGCAGCAACATACTGGTGATCGGACATGCCCATCGATGCCAGTGTAAACTTCACCGAATCGAAAACCTGATCATCATTCGGCTTTTCATAGTCAGGCCATGAGAGAACATAGTGCATAACTGGATCTTTACAGCGTGTGCTTTGCTGAGAAACTGAATTCATTTCCTGTGCTGCACCATCGAGCGAGAAGGTATTGTACTGGCAGGTAACATCACCAACCACAACACGCTGTACACCTGGCTCAACATCCACCGGTGTGCTGATCACTTTCTGCTTACGGGTCAGGTAATTGTTTAACCCTTCGAACATATCCGATTTAACAGCTAAAGCCGTCTCAGGAGTAGGCTGAACTGTATCAGTCAACTCCTGAGACGGCTTGTCTGCCATGTACTTAATCAGCTGACCAAAGCTGGACTTTTTGTCCCTTCGGCCCTCAATGATTTTAGGTATCACCATCCATCTCCTGTTGCAGTTTCTGTGCGGCCTTTTTGACCTCGATCAGAATCTCTGAATACTCCTTGCTATGAACTCCGGCACCTTCGTTAAACAGATGTTTTTGAAGGGCTGTTATCTTTACAAGAGCGGCAAGTGCATTGTAATTCCCTTTCGATTGAATGCGCTTTCCAAGCCCAGATTTGATAAGATATTGACTAAGACTAAGCCCTGCTTCATGGGCCTTTTCGGTGAGTTTAGCTTTCACTTCTGTGGAACATCTCACCTGGATTCGATCGTCTGTTTTTCTGCTCTCGCTACGGCTCATCAGATAGCTAACCTCGTTAGGGGGTGTCGGGGCTTGCCCTGACCAAGACGTTTTTGGACGGCCGCCGCGTGTCGGCGGTACTCCAAAAACACATCTTGTCCCGTACTTAAATACCTCATTGAATTCTACCATCGGCGAGGTTTGAAAGCCAGCAGCGAAGGGCCTGGCAGGCAGAGCAATTGAATCGTGCCGGGCATCATGTAAAATCACCCGAATAGCCTGGGTCGATTTTCTCCGGTTCGGCATGGCGATTTTGACATTATTGGGAGGGCATATGCCTGCAAAAAAGAAAGCATTTTATAGCAGTGAGGACATCGGAAAATTCAAAAGCATTCTCGACGACTTGCCTGATGTGACGTCAGAAAGGCTTGAGAAAAAGCACGTACTTGACGAGCTTAAATCTGACATTAAGAAGCTGAAAGAGTCGAAAGGATATGAAGATAAAGAGATACTGAAATTCCTCAACGATGCGGGTTTTTCAGACGTTACATTACGTGATATCAAGGACATTACTGCCGGACGAGTTGGAAAAAAAAGAACCAGCAACAGCCGAAAAAAAATCACTGGAGTTGACGAAGAGCAGCGCACACAAAATGGCTCTACCGGTCAGAATCCTGACGCTTCAGGTCCGCAGTATTAACCTTCACCTTTCGTATATAGCATCCCACATTAAGATATAGCTCCCGGCCTGTCAGGCCGGGCATGGGTGCTGCCTGTTCGTGTAATTGTGCGTGCATACTTGTCACCGTTTCGGTGACAAGGGCACTCATTGGCCGGAAAAATTTTTCCGGTTCCGCTGCGATGCAGCGCTCAATGGTGCGCACGTTCAGGGCCACGATCCGCCCTTGATCCCGATAAATTTACAGGGAAAGGAGTCCTGGCACGGATATTAAAAAGGGGCGCATACAGCGCCCCTGAGACAGTTACAGATTACATCGCGGCTTCTTTAATCCGCCGGAACACTGCCAACCAGAAACGGAAGTGATCCCATTGCGCTGCGTTCATCGGATGCGACTTTGTTTGCACTCCGTTTGCGACATCTTCAGCATAGTGTATAATCCACAACGGCATTTTGAACCTCACAATTTAAATTGCCTACCCAGCCGGATTGTTGGCGCAATCCGGCACCTTTTCTGGATTTCAATGATTCATCACCTCCTTCACATCCAGAACCAAAAAGTTATCGTTAGCATGACGCTGCCCTACGATGAAAACAGCATCAAAGCGACTTACTGCAACTACGTTTAGTTTGCCTGTAACCTCCTTTCCGTTGATGTTGATAGTTTCATAGAGCACCTCGTATTCCTTCGCAGAATCGGAATACTTCTGTTCTTTCCAGTTTTCTATCTGTGCGATCAGCTCCGGGGCCAGCTGCTGACGAACACGGTTTAGTTCATAGTCACGATTGAGAATCAGGCGGTAATCTTTAATTAGCTGGTTGATAACCTTGTTCTCATCCCACTCGGATAGCAGTGGGCACTGTTCGCACTGTATAACACCATCTTCAATCAGTTTTTCTCTGATGCCATTAACTACCTGTACAGCACTTAATTCACAGTCGTAGTTCTTTTTAATTTCTTCGCTTCCCGGATATACCATAGCGACATCATTAAAATGGCTTACGATTAATTCTGACACAATAAGGGTATAAACCTCATAAGGGTATAAGGTCGCCATAATATTCTCTCCACGTTATTTACAGAGCGTCTTAATCAATATCCACTTTTAAACTTCATGATTATTATACGTCTAATGAGCCATAATAAGCAAGAAAAAAATGCCCCTTTCCGAGGCATATTTTTAACCGGTTCACCACTCCCAAACGGTCAGTTCTGGCACCTGTTCTGCATCCCGGTCAAACCAAATCCAGTCGAAACCGGCACCATTTAACGCGGCTATATTATCCAAAGCACTTGCACTGACCCCCGCCCTGGTTAATTCCTCTCGCCATTGTTCAGTAGCAGAAATACGCAATATCCACCCATAGCGATTTTTCTCGATCCAGAACAAACCTTGACCGGACAAGTCATCGTTACAGACCTTATCCAGTAGCTCCGCGTCTTCTTTTTTTACATGGCCGGTACTGACGACCGCCACCCGATATTGTTCACTGATATTCATACTCCCCCTTCTGGGTTGGTGGCCCGCGTCTTGCGGGCCGTTCTAACTCAAATACTCACTGCGGGTAATCATTCATATCCGGGAACGGCGGTTCATCATGATTTTCAGTGCCTCCCAGACCTTCTGCACTGGTGTTACGTGGCCCATCTCCCGGCAGCATCTGCATTTCGCCGTTATTATCGATCACAATTTCCTTATTGCTGCGCATTTTGCCGTCTGTTCCTTGCCATTTGTTATTACGAATGCGCCCGACAAAATACAGCATCATACCCTTTTTGAAGTACTTCCCAGCTGCTTCGGCTTTCTTTCCAAAAATGACAATATCATGCCATTCCGTTTCTTTTTGCTCTTTGCCTTCGTTGTCGCTGTAGCTGATTTCTGTAGCCAGTGTCAGGCTCGCAATGGCAGTTCCGTTTGGGGTGTAACGCACTTCTGCATCTTTGCCAGCACGCCCCATCAGAATCACTTTGTTTTCGCCACGTTTCCACATAATACACCTCATATATTTGATGTTTATCAGTAAAAAATGGGAGGATTAAGGGGGATTTCTCCCCCTCTTTATCAGTAAAACTTCACGTTCGATTTCAGGGCTTTTTCAAAGTCTTTTACAAAGGAATTTGCAAAAGTGTAATCACGATGAATAAGCTGTTTTGTTTTAGGATTTCGCCACTCAACCTGCACTGATTCAGCTGAGTATTCGATCACCTCGATTTGATTTTTTACACCGAGATAATCAGCAATTGCCATTACGGCATTCACTTTTTTTCGGTCTGCTTCTTTCATTTCAACTCCTTCGCCAGTCGGGGCGCTACCGCGAAAGACTCAACTGCCTTTCGATGTAATAATTATACGTCTAATGAGCCACTTTATCAACTCATCAGACGTATTTTTTTAATTTAATTTTGTTCAAATATGAACATTAAATGATGCCAGATATCTAACCTAATGGCTTGAATTTGGCCTTGTTGTAGGTGATCCGGTAGTCTTTGCACTTCCCGTTCTGCCGCAGGAACTCCAGCGAGACAACGTTAGCAGCGGCAAAATTGATGCACATAATGCTTTCCAGCGCCTCGAACAGGTCGGCCCCATTGGCAAGCGGAAACCACAGATCGTTGTCGCTACCGCTTAATTTTTCATGCAGACAGAAATGCACAGCACGCACGCCGCCAAATTCCGTAACCAGCACCGTATTGCTGGCGCGAATATCAGTTAGTGTTAACATTTTTCCCCCTGTCAGTATTGGCCCCCTCGCGGGGGCCGCCGTTTCAGTCAATCGCGCGGTAAATCAAGCCGGCTTCGGCGTGCTGGTCGGCATATAATTTGAGCTTTTCCTGCTGGGTGATCAGCATGTCGCAGATGTGCTGATAGCCTTCATCATGTGCGTGCCAGATCATGTGGTTCAGGGTGAACAGGGTCAGCACGATACCGGTAGCTTCTGCGGACAATTCCCCTTCGAACCAGTTACCGCTAACCGATACCGTGAAGCGCTCTGCGCTCAATGGGTACATGAAGCCGCTACCGCAAGACAGTTCGACGAACTCCCAGGAACCGCCTTGATAATCGGCGCAGAGAGAGCGTGCGAGGTTGTAGACACCGGCCTCACCTGTGAGATACCAGGCGCCGAACAGGCGTGGCAGAAAGGCCATGCGGCGGTTATTGGGGATAATACGTGCAGTGATGGCGGGTTGATTCAGTTCAGTAGACATTTTCTGTACTCCTGCGCCAGTCGGGGCGCTACCGTCGAAAGACCGGATTGCCTTTCGATGTGATTATTATACGTCTAATGAGCCATATTAATCAAGCAAAATATTCCCGCCTGCCTGAATATTTTCAGGCGGGAGAACTCTTTCCCCTGTCCATTTTTGGGGGCAGGATCACGCCTGCCCCCTTCTGATTCACATGATTACTATGACTTTGTTTCAGCGTTAAAGTGTACGGCTGCGATCCTGACCAACGGGATCACCGCGCTTTCCTCATCGAGCACACGAAAATTTATCGCTTCCCCCAGGTGCATCAGGTTAGCGATAAAATCAACGATGATTTCGGAAACCGGGTGTCCGTCGCAGTCCTGCTCATTCAGGCGCGCAAACAGCGCCAGCGCCTTAGCGGCCTTGATTGCCCGCTCTTCGTTTTCTTCGTCCATACTGCCGAAACACCATTGCCCCTTTTCAATCAGGGCCAGCGTGTCGTAATAGGCTTCATTCTGGGACATGTTTTTTCCTCCTGCGCCAGTCGGGGCGCTACCGTGAAAGTTCGCTGCGTTACTGCGTGAATTAGCCGTTAATCACCTTCGTGATGCACTCCAGCGCCTCAGACTCCTGCGGATAAAGTCGGCGTGCAGCTCCTTCACCAGACTGGATTTCTTCCAGCCGGATAAACTGCGCCGCCAGCGCCACGACTTTTTGCAGCGCCTCGGCATTGACCTCTATTTTTCGATCGCGGGCGGCATCTTCGCGCACCTGCTTTGCCAGGCTCCAGACGGTATCTTTTCCGACGCCATAACGGTTGTGTGAACTGCATTCCGCGATTTCTGCCAGAACGGCTTCGGCCTCATCGTCAGTGAGGTTCATATCACTGGTGCAGTCATGGACATCTTCAGCAGTCCAGATCAGCAGGCTGATCCGCTGCTGTGGATCAAAACTATCGAGAAGCCTTGCGCAAATTTCATTTACGTTACCGTGCATTGTAAAACTCCTGCGCCAGTCGGGGCGCTGCCGCGAAAGACCGGATGCCTTTCGATGTGATTATTATACGTCTAATGAGCCATATTAATCAAGCGATTTTTCACGCTCATAGCTGCTACAGGCAACGCTGTAGCCGTTTGCATCCAGTTCTGAAGGCCAGTCGTCACGCCCGCAACCTGACAGCAGGCAGGCGCTGAGGTGCCCAGGGCGATAGTCGAGATGCTGGCATGAGGCGCAAAGGTCATCATCTGAGATTGAGCGGCCTGCACAGATAGGCGGCGCTCCATCAGTGGGAATTTCTCGAATATGCAGCGTTGTCACTTTTTTTACTCCTGCGCCAGTAGGGGCGCTGCCGGTTAGGGATGCAGGGGGCTGTCGCCCCCTGCGGCGGTTCAGTCCTTACCCTTATCCTTCATGACTTTAATCAGCCCGGTAATGGCTGTAATGAGGGCGGCCACGGCCGTGATAATCTGAGGGAGGTTATGGAGGATTTCAGAAGAGGTCATAATGCACCTGTAAGGCTGTTTAGGAAGGTACTGATTTGAATCAGTAAAAACATTATACGTCTAATGAGCCATATACACAAGCAAAAAAACGCCCCTTGTAGGGGCGCTGTGATTATTTTACATACTGCCAGACATGCGGCGGGATCTTATCCCAGATGCGTCCCGATGCCAGCTCTGCACGGCGATGGTCGGCGGCAGCCTCAAAAGCCTCGGTGTCCTCCGGCGGCACCTGTCCACGATCCCGCATGGATTCGTACATTTTTTCCAGTGTGTCCGGGTTACGACTGCGCCGAAAACGGAGAAGGTAAAAACGCCTCCGTGCCTGATAAACTGTTTCCGCCATGTATCTGCGTCCTGAGCGCCTTGTTATTTCGCATAGTATTCACGTTTTGGTTGAATAAGTCTTCGACTATACGCCCCTTGCGGGGCGTAGCAGGCGGTCAGCCCCAGGTGCTGTAAAAATGGCTTTCGTTAGGATCGGTCTTATAAGCCTGTTCGTACTCGTCAATGCTGACAGACGGATGCTCATGGTTTTCACGGATGCGGCGGGTCACGGGTTCGCCTTTAAAGTCGTTCAATACCGGCTTTAACTCACCAGACATCGCACTGTCTGCTTTCACCTGCTGCGCAGCGATGCGGCGCAGTACGGCGGTTTTCTTACCGCGCAGGGCGATCACCTGATAAAAACAGGTATTTGTCTGCTCATAACCCCAGCTGGAAACAAAAACATCACCAAGAGAAACGGAGCCGTTACGGAACTGAAGGGATTGAATAGCCATGTTTATTACTCCTGCGCCAGTCGGGGCGCTACCGTCGAAAGACCGGATTGCCTTTCGATGTGATTATCATACGTCTAACGAGCCATATTAATCAAGCAATAAATTCATGCCCGGCGTGATTTTCTCAGGCCGGGGAATACTTCCTTTCCCTGTTTATATTTCAGGCCGCAAATGCGGCCTGCCGTCTGCATTACACGCGAGGGGGTAACATCCCAGGATAGTGACTGGCAACCAGATTATTGATCTTCTCAACCAGATCCGGGCGTTTAAACGTAATGTGCGCGCTGCCCTTTTTGTAATATCGCACGCTGAAGTAATCACACTCGAACACCTTACCGTTGAACTGGTTTTCACTGAAAAAGGCATCCAGTTTGGCACCGTCAGAAACACGGTAATCAGGCACGTTACGCCCGTCCAGCACGTAGAACGGCCGCGCCAGATCGTCAATTTTGGTGTGCCCGTCTGAGCTGAAGCGCACCCAGCCACTGCGCCAGACATCGAGCAACGGCGCGATGATGATACGCTTGCCAAACATGCAGGGGTTATTGGTTTTATAATCCCACGACAGGGATTTAAAGATATCAATCAGCCCTTGCGTGAAGGTATCAGCCTTGCTTGCGTTCAGGTGCCGGAACGTACTCATAACGTTATCCAGCGTTATCGGCGGCATTTCTTTGCCTGCCACCTGCCGATCCCATTCCTGACGTTGCTTGTTGCTCATCAGCGTATACATACCGGTTTCCGTCATCAGCCGATCCCAGATTTTTCCGTCGATAACGCGGGAAATAGCCGTTTCGGCCTGATCTGGCGTGGTGTCGCTCCATTTGATGGCGCTCTCAACGGCTTTGTCGTAGTCATACAGGTACTGACAGCCTCCGGCCTGCTGCATCAGATCGCGCGCTTTTCGCAGCTTGTCTATGCCGTCGAGATAGACGCGGATTCCTTCATCCCGCAACGAAATGATGCGCTCAATAGCAATGGACGGGATCACTTCACCGCCATGCTGGCAGGACATCAGATCGACCGACGGGAGAGTATTTTTAGATGACATTTCAGACTCCTGCGCCATGCGGGGCGCTACCGTTAGCGTTGAACAGGGCTGGCAATGCCAGCCCATCAATGATTATTTGCAGCGCTGAAGCAGTTTACTGACCTGCTCGGCCAGCGCATACGTGGACGCATACGGGCCACTTAAACGACGGTTAGGGATTTCGTTGAGGGCATACAGGCACGCCTTCAGCAGCGCATCTTTCTGCGTGTCCAGTTCAGCTTTAAGCTGGGAGGGGGTCAGTGCTTTACTCATAATTTGTTACTCCTGCGCCAGTCGGGGCGCTACCGCGAAAAGCCTCATTGCCTTTCGATGTGATTATTATACGTCTAATGAGCCATAGCAATCAAGCGTTATCTGATTAATTTTCTTTGTTTTTTCCTGGACTCCTTTCCCTGTAAATTTTGCTTTTCAGATCCCCATCAGCCCGATGAAGATGCTTTGCCGGCATGGTGCAGGGGTTCAGGCATCAGACACTAGCGATAGCCCGAAACCCCGCAGGGGGTTCGGCGGAGCTGCCAGGCTTTGCCTGGCTAGCGAAGTGTGGCTGACGACTGCACGACGGGCAGGAGCCGAAGGGGCCCAGAGGTGTTTTAGTACGGCAGGCCTGCCAGAAAACGCCGGCAACTGAGCAGAAATGAACAGGGAAGACACGCTGTGCGGGCGTCAAAATTAAGTTAACTGGCAGACACCAGGGCGGGATCACATCAGAAAGGGCCAGAATAGGGGGCAGGACTCGTCAAAGTCATAAAAACGATGATGGGTACATGTTTTTTAAATGCGCGCCCAGAGAGCGGCTCAGCGCGTTTCAGGGCAATACGGGTTCGATGCCCGTAATGCCCTGCAGGCGGCAACCACCGCGTCAGCATTCAGCCCCGGCCAGATAGCGGCTTAGCCCATCACGGGAAGCCAGCACCGACGCTCTGAACTGCGGTTCGCCGTCACCCAGCGCCTTCAGCTTCTCCACGATATTGATCATCGGCACGGCTGTGCGCTGCTTATAACACTCGATGTCAGCAGCATATTTCAGTAATGCCGTATCACTCGCCTCTTCAGCTGGCAGATAAGCACGCAACCACAGCGCATCTGCGAACGGGTCTATCAGCTTTTGCAACGCTTCAGCCGTTGCTTCAAGCGCCCGCCGGTCAGTTTTAATGGTGCCAGTCTCCGGATCAACACACTTCCCTTCCCAGCACTCAGGTACAAACGACTCCCGATAATGAAAACCGTTGTCACCGTTTTCCGCACAGGCCAGAAGGTTCTCGATGCTTTCAGGTGTTCTGTGCCGTAACATCCTGGCCGTTGCCATACCGATCGCATTTATCATGATGCCATGCAGTCCCAGCGCCTCCTGACGGTACTCCGCAGCGATATCATCCTGGGCAATATCATTCCAGCGCATCGCCTGTGCCCAGGCAGTCCAGAGCTTTTCTGCCATATCACGCTGTTGCGTCGAGGGAATGCTGTTGGCCCGCAGGTTGAGCATTTTTTTCGTCGCATCGTTCAGTGCTTTAAAGCTGATCAGCCGTGAGCTTTTCGCCGGGACCACGTTGTGTTCAAAATCCACTGTGCCCGCCAGCCCGGTGACGGTTCGGGCCAGATGCATTGCCAGCTGGTTGACCGGATCATTGTTGTTATATGCCATACTGATCGCCGCTGCCGGTTTGCTCGCGTTGTTATTAATATCAGCGAAAAACTGCTGGCGTAACTCAAGTGGCAGGCCAACGGTAAGCAACAAGCTGATCGTATCTTCCGTATTGGAATAATCGCGTACAAATTCAAAAATACCCAGCGCACGGTGCTGGCCATCGAATAATTTTAAATCAGCGTCCATCGGAATTTTAAGAATCCCCACTGCCGGCGAGAGTTCGCTGGGAAGGAATTCAACATGACTATCAATATTTCCGGTAATTGACGGCAAAATATAGGGAGCTCGTTTTGATGTTGCGCCGGCAACATAATTCCGTATTTTTTTTGCCCGCGTTTTGTTCGCTTCTCGCTGGCTGCGATCCATAACATCGCCATCATTGTCCATTGCAAGAATACGACGTAACACGACCATAGGAACCGTCAGCATGTATTGTTCTATGCCGCCCTGTATTCCGCGTGTGGCCGGTACTCTGAAAAAATAGTTATCAGTATTCATAATATTTCCTTCGTATATCCGATACGTTCAGGAAGCACGTTTGCGCGTCGGTGTTTTGCGCTGCTATTTCCAGATCGGCGGTAAGCCGGCATCGATGCAAAGGACGCACCAGACGGAATACGCGATGTCACTTTCTCCGTTCACCCAGCGGCGCACCGTTCTGCCGTTCACGCCGACATATCGCGCCAGCCCCTCCTGACTCAGGTTGAGCACATTTTCCAGCAGATAGCGGAGTTCATCCCCCGTCGGCGGGGTCCATTTATCAGCGGGACGGAAACAGCTTTCGCGGATCGCGCCCACGTTAAGCGGCACGGTATATTTATTGCCCATAGCAAGCCTCCAGAGCCGGCCGCACCACTGTGCGGCCGCGGTTATCAAATCAGACCATGTTCAGCAAAAGAGTAAATATCGCTGCCGCCCACAATCAGGTGATCGAGGACTTTGACATCAACCATCCCCAGCACCTGCGCCAGACGCTCTGTGATCAGCTTGTCAGCCTGGCTGGGTGCAGTGTTAGCGGAAGGATGGTTATGCGCCAGTACCACGGCGGCGGCATTATGATGCAGGGCGCGTTGCAGGACGATACGCGGATGAACGGTGACGCTGCTGATAGTTCCCTTAAACAGTTCTTCAAACGCAATCACGCCGTTGTGGCAGTTAAGAAAGAACGCGCAGAATGATTCGCGTGGTTCTGCAGCAAGACGAAACCGCAGTAAGGAACGCGCGGCGTCGGCGCCGGTGATAAAATCCGTTGTGGTAATTTTACCGGCAATAATGGCGTCCGCCTGGCGGATAATGTTGAGTTCTTCTGCTGAAAATTTCATATATTTCCCTCGTTAGGGGACCTGAGCACCATGCCCGGCCACAAATATATAATAGGACATTTTGTCCTAGATGTAAATACAGTGATATATAAAAAAGCCCGATTTAACGGGCTTTTATGGTTTATTTCTGTCCCCCTGCAATAACTTCCAGTTCCGTCTCTGAAAGCATAATTTTCAGGCAGGGTTTGGTACGGCTGAGAAGTTCAATCGACCTCGGATCGAGCTCCAGGGATTCGCAAAAATCATCTCCGCCACAGGCATCACGCATCCGGTCCCAGAGCTCGTCAAAATCCGTTGTATCCGGGTTGAAACCATTGGCGTAACAGACATTGTGCATCCCATTACTGTTTTTCTCACCTTTCGCCGCCATCACATACACGCCATGATCTTTGACAAATAGAAGCGGGCAATTAAAACGCTTAACTTCAGCAATAACGACGTTGAGCATAGGATCAGTAAAAACAAGTTCTGATTGCATGGTCATATTGTATTTGCTCCCTGAAAGCTATTTGTTGACCGCCGCGGCGGTGAGAATGTCAGAAAGCGAACCCAGCAGATATAATTCGGTGAGCTCGCCTGTTTCATTCAGAAGAAATAGCCCTGCAGGTCGGCCATTATGAAAAATAATGGCTTCATGCGATTGATGTAATTCACACTGACACAGCGAGAAATAAATAAGTGACCATTCAGGGGAAATAACGGTTTTATTGCCATGTTCCCGGATATAGCGGGCAACATCAGCCTGTTGCTGAGAATTGAGAGCAGTCATAAGGTGACTCCTGCGCCGGTCGGGGCGCTACCGTCGAAAGACCGGATTGCCTTTCGATGTAATTATTATACGTCTAATGAGCCATATAAATCAAGTTAATTTTGTTTTTTTCCTGATTTAAGGAGACTCTTTCCCCTGTAAATTTTGCATCACAAGCGCACCGTTCGGGCGCTGCAGGCGAATAATATCGTTCTGGCGAGCGTCTTTTTCCCGGATGATCCGCCAGGTTTCGGTGACGGCGCCGGCTGGCTGATACAGTCTGACCTTCACCTCGGAACGCTCTGCAGACAGCACAATGCAGCCTTTCTCATCTTGTGCAGCTGCGTGCCGGGCTTCATCTTTTTCCCGCGGGCAGTCATCAAATCCTGATATTCGGACCGGGTGGCCATCGATATCAACCTGATAGCCGGGCGAAATCACGGGCACGGGCTGTGGCACATTCTGGAAATAATCAGCCAGATCACACCCTGTCAGGGCTACGGGCACAAGGCAGGCATACAGCATTAACATTCGGCGTGTGGTGATCATAAAGGGTCCTCTCTGGTCGCCGCGGGCCTTATTTCGCCTTCTCAACCAGCTGCAGTGACGGATGCTCACCGGCCAGAAGTAACAGGAAATTGAATTCCCCGGTCTTGAGCTTTACGCCGCGCTGAGCAGCCTTTTCTTTGGTTTGCCATGACGCCGGTTTATAGCCAAACAGCGCTGCAATTTCAGCGTGCTTCAGCCCCAGCGCCAGACGCAGGCGGCGAACGTCTTCGGCCGTGGCGGGATCTTTGACCATATCATCCGGACTGAATGCCCTGTTCAGGCGGTAATCAGGATGCACGCCGGCGATCAGCATCAGCATGTTATATTCGCCTGGGCGAAGACTGGTCTTGTTGTACTGGCTGAGATCGTCGCTGATAGCTTCCTTACGCTGCCATGCGCGCAGTTCGTACCCCATGACAGCCCCTAATGCGGTTTCAGTCATGCCCATTTTTTCCCGGAGCGTCTTCACTGTTTCCGGCTGCGGAACGACGCTAACCATCTTAATCATTACCCTTCTCCCAGAAGTCTGAATTCAGAAAAATTTTCACCTGGCGCGTGCGGGGATAGTCCTGGTGCTTCAGCCCCTCCCGCGTGTCAGACAGGTACTGCGTTTCCTGCTGCACCTTGTTGATTTTGCCATTCCATTTGCGGGCCAGCGCCCGGTAACTCCCGTTCTCCAGCTGATAAACTTCAAACGTATACTTATTCGGACCGCTCCAGCCTTCGTTGTAATAGACCTGTTTCATAGGATCTGCCTGATCGATGCGCCCCGTAAACATGACATCCCGGCTGCATTGCCTGAACCAGTAACCGCGGGGCATAGCCGGTGGCCGGTCGCTTATTTCCCGTCTGGATAGCGTGCCGAAAGGCTGTGAGCGCAGGTGACAACCTGATCTCAGGTCAATCTGGCATGGCGTGTTGTGCAGGGACCAGCGCCGCTGCCGCAGGCAATGGCTCAGGGTGATCACAGGTACGACACGGGAAACGAACAGGGGGAATGATTGCATGGTTTTACTCCTTCGCCAGTCGGGGCGCTACCGAAAAATGAGCCTTGATAATACGACGAATGAGCCATATAAATCAAGTTAAAAATCAGGCGGCAGAGTTTCTGCCGCTGCTGTAGGTCAGTACCGTGGGGCCACGTCCTTTCCTTCGCCCCATAAACGGGAAAACTCGTTCACGTAGGCTTCAGTTACTGCAGGCGCGCCGCTGATCAGCACCACATTTTCCGCATTACGACTGTTTGCACTGGCGCTGAAGTTAAACGATCCGGTCAAGACGGCGCGGCGGTCAAAGACCATGAATTTATCATGCATGGCCTCGTAGTTATCGTTGATCCGCACCGCCACGCGGTTATTGGCCAGAAAGTTCACTTCGGTGTACCGGTTGTCGTTCGCTTTGCGATCGGCCACCACCACCACCGATACTCCCCGTTTTTTTGCGGCACGCAACGCGCCGGCAACAGGACGACTGGTCAGGCTGTAGGCGGCAACAAGAATCTCATGCTGCGCGTGGTCGATTGAATCCAGAACCAGATTTAATGCGGTCCCGCCGGGTGAAAACCCGGTTTTAACTTCAGTCGCAGTTTGCGCCTGAACATTGCCGGCCGCTGTTACCGGGTTTGCTGCCACGGCGCCGGCGATGAGGGTCAGGGTTAACAGCACATATTTTTTCACGCTGCCCCCTTAATCATCATCCGGGAACAGATGCTGGACGTTCTTACGGGTTTCTTCCAGATTCTTATCCTCCGGTGCTGCCGGTTCGGGAGCCACGGCGGGACTGTTTTCCGGCGCAGCGCCGCCTGCCGGCGACACCGTATTGCTGCCACCGCCGGTGGCCTGCAGAAACGCCTCAACCAGACGCGCCATTTCTCCTGTATCCTGCTGCGGCAGCGTACTGCTGATGATCCGCTGAATATCCTGCATCGAGGTGCTCTCCGTCAGGAATTCAGCGATCAGGAACGGCAGGCGTTCGTCCTGCTTCATCAACGCGGCACCACAGAGCATCATGGCGCGCATCGCGCGGCCACGCTCTTTCTGAGGCAGTTTCTCAAGAAAGCCGTCGGCTACCCGGTCCGCCGCATTGCGCTCCGGGTAGATATAAAACGAGCACTTACGGTTATCAGTCATACTCAGCCCTTCATTGCCACCATACCCAGAACCAGATCGAATTGCGGGTTATCACTGACGAAGAAACGATCGTCACTCACCCCCGTGGCCTGCTTCACTGCGCCGGCGACCAGGCTGGCGCCGCCACCGACAACCATGACGTGCGTGAAGCCGGCAAAGCGGCCAACTGAATCGGTGACACGGTGCGTCAGGGCTTTTTCCCGCTCATGCAGTACCTTCATCACCTGGGCCCGCTGGTCAGCATTCTGGAGGTAACGGGAAAGAAACGTTTCGTCATTTCGCGCCTGGATCAGACGGTCGGCAAAATACGAACTGGTACGGGTGCTCACACTGGTATCCAGTGCATGTTTTACGGCTTCGGTGATGATGGATACGCCGGTTTTAGGATCGCAATGCGTCTTGGTGAATCCGGACATTTTGCTGCGAACGTGCGCGATATCCAGCGTGGTTCCACCGATATCCACAATCAGCAGGGAGTCCAGATCGTCCAGATCCTTCAGCACACTGAAGCCTGCAGGGACCGACTCTGGCAGTACGCTGACTTTACGCACGGTAAAGCTCTCACGCCCCTGAACGGCCACCGCGCGCTTCACGTTCGCTTTTTTCCGCTCGATGTTGGCCATATTAGGCTGATCGTTTTCATCCAGGTACTCGCCCAGCGGCAGCGTCACCACAACATCAACCGGCTGCGGTTCAATGCCAGACTGCATCAGGGCATGGTGGATAGCGACGACATTCACATCACTGTACTGATAGCGTGTTTCCGTGGTGCGCACGGCATCCGGGCTCAGCTGGTCAAAGCTGTACTTTTCCCCGTCAATTTCATAGTTGGCGGAAGCCGGCACCGATGAATCTGTCAGCAACGTCATGGACCATTCGGGCTTGAAGCTGTTCGGACTGATCAACGTTTTGACCGCACCGTCTTCCATCCATGCCAGTTTGATGTTGGTGGAACCGTCGTCAACAAAAATACGCATTTTGAACCTCACATTATTTAGAAAAAAACCGTAGAAATCAGGAAAAATACAGCTTTCAAATGGATTATTACGCATCCGTGCTGACGTGTAAAGACAAAAAGACGCACCAATATAGAAAAATACAGAAAAATACCGAATAAAAATCAACAAAAGACGGTCAGGCCGTCCTCAAAACGGCCTGATATAGAAAGATGAGAGATTATTTTAGATTTATAAGGAAATAACAGGGATGAATACGGATTATTCCGGAAGCGTTAGATGACTGTCTGGCAGGCTGAACCGGACGCCATACTGACGGCCGACATCGAGCGCAAACACGCGCGTGTAGGTTTCTGTGGTTTCCAGCCGGGAATGCCCGGCATAAGCCTGTACAACTTTCAGCGGAACCCCATGCTGGATCAGGTGCATACAGAAGCTGTGACGGAACGTGTGGCAGGTAACAGGGATACTAAAAGTGACAGAGTCACGTTTTGCGAGGTCCAGTGCCTTCCTGATCCAGTTACGCGGCGTGTTATCACTCTGCACCGGCCAGAGCAGCTGCTGTTTACCAATACGCAGGGTGGTCAGAAATTCACGCACCTTCCTGACATATTGAGGATCGGTCAGAGGAACAAGACGGAACACCTCTTCATCCTTGCCCGGCCTTCCGCGGCCACGCTGACGCTGTTTAAGCGTCTTCAGCCGGACAAACGGCCGGGAACCGTCAAGCTGAAAGCTGGCGCCGGTCAGCGCCAGCGCCTCATTAATACGCGCGCCCGTGTTCCAGAGGGTATCGAAAAGGACCTGCTGGCGCAGGTCTGGCACATACCGCAGAAACACCGACACCTCCGGGGCCAGCAGGTATTTGGGTAAATCAGCCTGGCTGGCCATCTCCCGCAGCGCCAGCGCATCGGCATAATCGAAGTAGGCATATGTCACGCGCCCGGTCCCGATGGCGTCGCTACGTGAATTCTGAGAAATTTGCAGGGGGAAAGTGTTCAATTTTTTAAAATCCGCTAATCAGCCGTCAGGCGACTGAATTTTATGAAATTTCTCGCTGAAATCGACCGCTTCCTGCATATCAAACGTCATGCTCCGTGTTGAGGTGGTCGAGCTCCAGCTTTTTCCGCCTTCGATTCTGTAAGGGGGCAGGGTCAGTCCGCGTAACGGCTTGTCATGCCGGGCTGCAAAAACCAGCTGCCCGGCAGATATCTTCAGCATTATGGCAAACATATCCGCACTGATGCGGCGGCCTTTCAATCCACTCATAGCAACCTGTAACTGAAGCCGGCACCGCGGCTCTTATTGTAAATCTGCTGGCCAGACTGGCCTTCATCTTCACTGTACACCATCATACGGCGGCCGTTAGCCAGCGAATCCATTTTCCGCCGCGCGTTTTTATCGTCATAACGCACGGGCAGGCACGCGCCTTTACTGGCGCTCTCACTTTCAACACGGAACACCCTTACCCTGACGGCGTTCTTCCGCACCTGGTCAGGATCTTCACCACTGACCACGCCCGTCAGTTTCTGAAGCGTATCTGCCGGACTGCTGTACTCAGCCTGGCTGAGATAGCGGCCGTTCGGGGTTAACCAGAAGTCCTGGCTGTCACTGACACGGTAGGTTTCGCCGTGGCTGGCGATGCCAGAGACGTTACAGAAGCGGTCATAATCGGTGGATTGTCCGGGTAGCATGGCGCACCCTGTCAGCAGCAGTGCCGGCAGGGCGGCAACGTATCCTTTCAGTTTCATGTCATCTCCTGTTCAGGATGAACCATTTCGGCCGGTGGCCGGTATCCCGGATAAGGGATAAACGGCGCATCGGTGGCAATAAGGTCAAGCAGCTTCTGGCCACTGACCAGGATCATGCGGCTGTCGCCACGAATGAGTTCTTTGGTGCCTTCGCGCGTTTTGCCGGTATGGCAGAAAAATCCGCGGCCTCCGGTGGCGTTCAGCAGGTCGCTGAAGTCACGAACGTGGCCAACGGCAATGTAGCTGGTATAGCGCTTGGCCTGGATAAGCCAGGTCTGGCCGTCAATCTTCACACGGCCATCAATCCCGCCGTCACCGGTATACCGCCGGTTACGGATCACTTCAAAGCCCCTGCGTTCAAAACCTTCAAGCAGCAGCTCTTCGAACACAAACGGATCTATCTTGCGCAGATAGGCAATTTTCTGCCCGAAATGCGGGAACGTATTAATTTTATCGATCACACGCACCGCGCTGGCCTGTTTCCGTTCATGGCGTCGCCGGCGTCGCCGTGTGCCCTGCCAGAGGCCATACAGCAGGATACCCGCAAGGATAAATGAGCCGACTACATGGATAAACTCATTCATTATCGATCCTCAGCACTTCATACTTCAGCTGCCGCAGCAGCCTGTCTTTGCTCATGGTTTTCATGTTGGGCCATTCCGCTTTCAGCGTCAGCGCGACGGTGGCAAGTTGTATGGTCCGGGGTACTGTCTCACCGTCCTCATATTTTACCAGGCTGGTACGGCTGATACCGAGCTCAGCCGCGGCGCGCTCCTGGGTCCAGTTCAGCCCCCGTCGCCACAGGATCAAGTCAAAGCCGGTCAATCCGCCGCGCTCCCATGCTCAGTGCCGGGCTTCGTGCCGGCGGGTACGGCCTCTTCCCCCAGTGCCTTTTTTTCTGCCGGGGCCGGGTAAACCGATGCCAGCTGTGCCCGGAAGTCACGCCACGCTGAAAGCCAGAGCGCATCAGATACCTGGTCTGACGACAGATTAAGGACCGCATGACGGCCACGCCAGTGGTCAAATGTCTGTACCGGCAGACCGGCACGCCGGCGCAACTGCTGCTCATCGAAATAGGCACACTGAACCAGGAGGCGTCTGACGTTCTGCGGGACGACTTCATCCCTGGCTTCTTCCGGCACGGTGAGCATCCCGGCGCTGCATATCCCCTGAATGCCCGCCTCCGTGTAAATCTGCTGCAGGTCCATATCATCACCCTGCGCAGCGCCGGCGGCGTGCGCCGCAACCAGCATGACGCCGGCAATAAGTTGTTTCTTCATTATCTCAGCTCCGTTCCGAATCCTGGGGGATTAGCCTGTCATATTCAGCCTGTATTTATAGCCTGAAAATGTTCATATTTGAACATTTTTTATGTATATTAAATCAACAAATTTTCCGTAAACACAACAGGAGACACGATGGATATCAACTACTACGATGAACATCAGGAAGAATTTGAGGCGGTTAAACTGGCGCTGAAGGGCGAAATGGAGAGGATCTGGGGCTCCATGCTGAAAGAAAGCGGGGATAGCCTGGATGATGAAGCCACGTACCTGAACCTGTTTGAAGAACTGCAGTACACCTTCTCTCCGTCCAGCTTCAGTAAGCTCACCCCGTCGCAGGATCTGGATGAAGATAAAATAGCGGCCTTTGTGGCCAGAACCCGCGGCTATAAGCACGGCATCACGATCAAATGCCGGCCGGGTCGCCCGCAGAAGTGGCTGAAAGGCCGAATCAAACCACTTGAGGACGCGGAAGGCACAAACCTGTGCTGGATCGACACGGCCACCATCGTGCATATCGGTGCCGGTCAGCAGTTTGACGATCAGTATTACCTCACAGTGACCACACAGACCGGGCAGAGTTACCGCGTGAATGAACTCCGTCTGCCAGGTCGTCTGCTGGAAGCAGCCCAGGACAGCCTGTTCAGGGCACTGGATTCAACCACCGGCGGTAACTTCTGATAGGGAGTTGCACCACGCTTATCGGGGATTTATACTCGCAGTGATTAACAGATTAATTTTCCGTTTACTCCGACAGAAAGTTAAGTAATAAAAAGGTCTATAATTAAAAGGCGCCCTTCCTCACCAGTTGGACGCCTTTTGTGTATGCATCATCAGTTATCTGTAAATCCTGAAAGAAGTGTGATGGACACATCGTCTTCTTCACGCGCTACCATCACCGGTACATCCTTCCAGCGTGCCACGTTTTCTCCCCACTTTTGCAGGTCAGCACATGACAGATTGTGCCTCTGACATAACCTCAGAATGGTGTCATTCGAATACCAGTCTATGCGGGTCAGGTGTTCACGGATCACCCATTCATCCCACGGCCGGCCGTCAAATGCAGGTTCACGCCGCCGCCATTCCGGATTGTTAATGACCAGATAATCGCCAACATAAAGACGGTCGGTCAGCTGATATATATCAACGAAGCCAACCTCACTGTCAGGGATCACCTCCAGGAAGAGATAACCCGCTACGGGGTGTACCGCGCCCAGAAGCACCATAGGCTGAGTCACCATGTTATTCCCCCTGTTCGTCTTCAGCTGGCCTCCAGGCCCGCTGCCCTTTATAACCCAGTAGGGCTTCACACATCAGATCGGTTATACGCGCAATCGCGTAATCCGCACTGTCAGCCCGCAGGGAAATCACGGCCGTTTCCCCCCGGTGCGCGGCGTTCCAGAATCCGGGCAGCAGCGTCTGGAACCGGGCCCGGTCATCCCCCTCCGACAGCAGGGCTGCATCCGGCAGCCGTTCGCGGATCACCGCTTCACTGGCCTCGCGCAGGATATCGTCGCGGCTCCAGATGCACAGCGTTGCGGGTCCACTGCGCAGAAGAACGGTTGCCGCATCTGCCATATTCAGCATATCCAGCTTCACCATTTCCACGCCCGGACGACGCAGCACAAATCCTATCGGCCGCCGGTACTTGCCCAGCTGCAGCAGATCGTCGTCCGTAAGCAGTTCCAGGCCACGCTGCAGGACAAGATGCAGTACTTCAGCCTCTTTAATCGGCCGCAACAACCCATGCCTGGCGTTAGCTTTGACGGTCAGCGCCTCAATGCGATTCCAGAGCTCATCATTTATATGTTTGGTGGCCATCGGAATGCTCCCCGCCAAAATAAAACCGTTTTCCATCCGCCGCTTTGCCCAGGCATACCGTGTGACCCGTGGTTATCTGGCCGGCATCCATCAGGAACGGCGCGCCCGGACCCCGAAACACGTCCGGATCGAGGGCAGCAGATTCGCCGGCAGCGACCGGCCGGACCATGCCCATATCGTAACTGTCCGGCAGGTTATCCCGCAGGCAGGCCTGCGTGTAGTCGTCCGCGACCTTCTGCGCCTCTTCCTGCGTGGGGTAACGACCCAGCACGCCGGTGATCTCTTTATTCAGTCCGAAGCCGTAGCCGCGAACCTTGTACGCTTCATATTCCATCCCGTTCACTCCGCTTGCCGTTGTTTACTGAATAACCACACTCTAATAAATTAGGATTATTGCGTAAATTATAAATATTTAGATTTAGCACTAAAAGCTAATTCAATGAAGCGACATACCAGTAATCATCACGCTGCGTGACGACCGCACGATTTACCCCGCCGGATGATTCGCCCCCTTATCTTTTCACCCTGTGACTTTTACGCCTGCAACCACCGGAAAATACCTTTTCGCCGGCGCCGCCGTTGCGGAAAAAACGTAAATACCGGAAAAAACGAAATCAACAGGGAGGGGAAGGCAGGGGAGCGGCCGCGCGGCTGCCGGCGCGGACACCATATCTTGTGCCGTTTCCAGCTGAAGGAGCCACTACATATAGCGTTATCCACAGAAACGGTGGATAAGTGGGGGCGCTGCGGAGAATACCGTTAAACCGCAACGGCGAAAAAATGTGGTCCCGCGCGCAAAAGTGCGGTACAAATGGCTGTACATTATGTAAAGCCAGATGACTGTACAAAAAGGAAGGAGCATGACCGGTTTTTTTGAACGTAAAAAGCGGGCCAAAAACGCCCAGCTGACCGTGCGTCTCGATGAGCAGCTGAAGAAACGCGCCGAACTGCGTCTGGAGGCAATGGGGATGACCGCCACGGAAGCGGTGGAGCAGCTTTACCGCTTCATCGCCGATCACGGCCGGATGCCCGTCACGGAGCGTATCGTCACATTTGACATCCAGTCACAGCGCGGCCGCGCCATCGCCCTTAATCCCGCCGACGCTGTGACCGAAAACACCCGGCGGTTTCTGCAGTCGCTGGGAGCTGTGGAAGTGGTCTGCTGCGATCCCGCTGCATTTGAACAGGCGGTACTGGAGTACTTCAGCCTGTATGTGGCCGACCAGGCTGCCTGTTTACTGGCCGGTGTACTGAACGTCACGTTCATGGTTAATGCCGCCAGTCGCGTGAAAGATGACTGGCATGACAGGCTGCTGTCCCTGTTACAGCGCGACTTTGATTTCAGCGAAGAACAGTCAGTGACGTTCATTAACAGCATCGTAGACAGCGAACATGTCGATCCTGCCATCGTCAGTCGAAATAATACGGCCTGGCGGAGCGGAAAAAGCACCGGGTCCGGCGCCGGCGCTGAACAGGCCTTACTGGATAACACCAACGTCAGGGTCTTCTATCCCTCCGGGGAAGCGCCCATCTCCGGCAAGATCGGCGCCGCCGTCCTGCAACGTTTCCTGACATTCCTGGCGGAGCGGGGCGTCAGCTGCAGCGATCCGCAGAGGCTGACCGAAAGCGCCGGCCGTGCATGGGGCGTGCGTGAAAATATGATCGGGAATATGCCCCCGGACATGCAGCAGGCCATAAACGATGGCGTCATTTTTGAGGCCAGCGCTGACACGCCGGACTTTTCCCCTGAGCTGGCGGCGGCGTTTGGCTTCACACAGGCCCAGGCAGAAGCGGTGCTGAAACCCGCCCTGACCGCCAGGGATCTCCCCGGTTTCCTGCAGCGCTTTCTGGCGTTCCTGGCCGACCGGGGTATCAGCTGCAGCAATCCCCGGCGGTTTACTGAAAAGGTCACGGAATACGCCAGCCATGAGGGACCGCACCGGCTTATTGCAATGTTGATGTCGCGCATCAGGGATGAGGGGGTCAGTTTTGTCTTTCACAATGAATCCCCGGACGAACTGCCGCGCCTGGCCGCGTCACTGCCCGGCGAACTGGCCGATACCTTTGGGTTTACGGGATGGCAGGCAACAACAATACTGCGTCAAATCCAGCCGGCACGGCCGGGGCAGGATTAGGGCCGGGAGGCACTGAATGAACAAACGTCTTCACCTCATCACCACCTGTACCCGGCGCAAGGCGGGCAGCGTGGAGGATACCGTTTTTCCGGGCGACGCTTCCCTTGATGACGCCTTTGACGGCTGGTACAGGCTGATCGCCCAGGCTGCCCGCCGTCCTGGCAGGGTGCTGGAAACGGGAGAGCTTTACCGGGGCGCACACTGGCTGCGTGCCCGCGGTATCGCGGCGCGGTGGCCGGGCATCGAGCTGTGGGCCATGTCGGCCGGTCTGGGGCTGCGCCACCATACCGATCCGGCGGTCGCGTATGAGGCAACGTTTCACGCCATGCCCTTCGCGCCGGCGACCGTCTGGGGCTCACTGACGGCACGGCCCCCGCTGGCGGGCCGCTGCGCCTCCCTGGCTGAGCTGATGCAACGCTGCCCGGACGATCGCTTTGTGATCGCCGGTTCACCCGTGTATATCAGCGCGGCTGAGCAGGATATTCTGGCCGGCGTGCCGGCACTGCATGATGCGGCCACTCAGCTGATTATCGTGACCTCACAGGGCTATCGTGGTCCGCTGCAGCCGTTTCTGAAAAGAAGCCGCGCGGACATGATGGCGACCCTGAAATCGAACATGACGTGCCTGAATATTGCCTGCGCCGGCGCCCTGATTGACGCCATGATGCAGGCAGACGCCCGGCAGGCGGCGACCATTTAATACAGACAGAGACTGGCGCTACCGTCGCCAGAAGGGGGTTTTACATGTTCAGCATCATTTATCACGCCGGCGCAGCCGTCCTTTTCCTGGTCATGAGCCTGGCGGCCGGCGCCGGCCTCCTGCTTCATGGCCATGAATATACGACAGGTCATTTCTGGAACATGACGGGGCTGTGCATTGTGTCAACTCTCGTCTGGATCTGGGCTGTAGCTCAGGCAAAAGAAGCCTGGTACATTTCACGAAACATCAAAAAAGGACTCTGACCATGAAAGATGAAATTCGCCACGAAAAACCCGTTGAAGTGAATATACAGCTGACACACAGAGAAGCGCAGGCTCTAGCGCAACTGGTTAAGCGTCTGGGATTCAGTGACTGCCGCGGCCTGGCGACGTCAGATATTGAGGCATATCTGATGATGGATGGAATCAACCAGATCATGAAAGCACTGGCTGAAGAGGGCTATGCACCACGATAAGGGCCGGGACTATCTGGAATTAGCCGGAAATACGACCCTATCACGCGGGCAGTAAGGAGAGGTTTTAATGTTATACATGGCTTTATGCAGTTTTATGATGATCCTGGCGCTAAGTGAGATGTTCCGCACGATGACGGCGATCGGCAATGGCAGTTTCGCCGGCAACCGCTTCATACCGCTCGCCTTAGTTCTGTTAACGCTGGCGTTGGCATCACCTTTCTTTGCCACATTTTATACGCTGAGCCGGCCTGTTTCGATGGATGCACTCTCCAGGTTGTCCGTTGGTGCGCAGTGGGCAGGTATCGCCGCCGCCATTCTGCTGTGCATCTTGTATGGCTATCGTGCCTGGAAAAACGGCCGTTTCTGGTATACCGGTGCGGCCATTGCCTCAGTGGTGATTACCGTTATTTTTGCCAACAGCCTGCTTTTCGTGTCCAGGCCCGATGCCGGCATCGTGGCCACTTTTGTGCTGAACAACGATGACAGTAATGACGTGCAGTGCGACCGTTCGGTACTGCTGGTTCATTACAACAAGGGAACCCCTACGGAGTGGCGCTGCCCGACCGGTATCATGTTCATGTCTGATGCGTCAAAACCCTTTCTTCCCTGGCCGGATTATCACGGCGGGCGGAGTCAGCATCTGACGACAGCACTGGATCAGATCACAGACAGCGCCATGCGCCTTGACCTAAGCCAGAAACCATAATTCTCCCGACACCAGGGAAAACAAGCCGCCGTCAAGAGCGGCATTTTCTTTTTCGGACTTCTGATTTCCCGTTATGAACACAATATTATTGATGCCTCACATCAATTAGGTTACTTTTTCATTAATTCCTTAATGATGTGACACATGAATAAGATGCAAAGTAAAGCCCCCTCGATGCGGCTCTCCGGTGTGCAAAAAGACGTATTGTTTGTTCTGTATGGTCTGGCAGAACGTCAGCTGGCGGGCCCGTTCCCGGCGATGCAGCTTTTCAGCATCCTCAATAAGGGACGCCTCCAGCCCGTTGCCGATACCAATTTTCGTCGCTCCTGCCATACGCTGAACCGCCACGGCCTGCTCAGCAAATACCGGGATAATCAGTCACTGACGCTCGCGTTTGGGCTGACAGAGGCAGGCCTGGAGATCGCCAGAGAGGTTTATCACAAACGCCTGACGGAGATGGAATAACCATGAAGAATGATGAGCTGGCCACACGACGCGCTGAGGCGATAGCCGGCGATCGGTGCTTCACGAAAGGGCGCCTGCGCGATGAATTCAGAATGAAGCCGGCTCCCGGTGCTGAGCCGGTGAAATGGTACAAAAGCGCCTATGGCGGCAAGTACGCCGTATACCGCATTGCAGACTGTGTTCCGATGCGGGAAAAACGGCCGCCGACTGAGAAGCAGCAGCTGGCCGGCCTGCGTCTTTCCGTCCTGTCCCGGCTTAACAGCACCAGTGGCCGGATGGCACGGCGGGCACACGACTGGCTGAGTCTGGCGCCGCTCTTTCTGGATACCGAAACGACGGGGCTGGGTAATACCGCGGAAGCGCTGGAAATCGGCCTGACCGATGCGGCCGGCCGGGTGATATTTGAAACCCGCCTGAAGCCGACGGTCGCCATCGAGGCGCAGGCCGCCGCCGTGCATGGTATCGATGAGCCGGCACTCAGCGGCGCACCATCCTGGCCAGATGTGGCGCTGCAGCTGCGCCACGCCATCGG